>NZ_JCBCDA010000069.1:0-41314 GCF_059865615.1 Petrocella sp.
ACGAAGGGTGATGGCGGCTTGTTCACGCTTGGTGAAGCCTCCTTGAGATTCGTATACCTTGCCCACTCCGGTAGCTTGGCACTGTGAGAATGTACGCTCTGGCATGGCCAGTTGATCGAGGTTGTTCATCCCTGCACCTCCGTCCATTCGCGGAAGATCTTACTCCCAAACAGCCCGTACTTGGCCCACTTTGCCAACTCGTCCATATCTGTTATTTCTTCCCTGCGAAACACGGTGCGTGGCTTGGGGGTGCGAGTGATTCCCTTCAGTTCAACGACTCTGTCTCCTCCGCAGCATATGCATTTACCTATAGAATCGTAGGCGTTTACTTTAGATTTGGTACCGCAATCATCACACCACCAACGTGTTATTTCCACTTCTTCAAACTCTTCTTCCTGCGGCGGAAAGGCGCGGGTGCGGAGTTCTTTGAATCTTGAAGGGTAAAGTCTTAACTTTAGCCACTCAAGTTCCCACTTAATCGCTGCCGTTAAGCGAGCGTTCTCTTCCTGTAATTTCTCATAGCTTTTCATTTCAATTCATTCCTTTAATGGGCTCATACAAAAAAAATATAACATTCTATTAATTACTTTTTATTAATTGTTTTAATCATTGCATTATGTTCTCGTACGCAATATCCACAATACTCAAAAGCATTATGATAAACAATATAAGGCTTATTTTCCTTACATAATAGTAAATGATACTCTTGTCCACTTTTCTTAAGATTGTCCTTTATAAGGGCTAATGCAGGCGTTGAAGGTAGTTTTCTAATAAAACCAAGTACATTTGTTTTACTTTTACCTGAAAACATTTCTTTATTTATATCAAAGTTATCAATTTCAATTTCAGACATGCTCTATGCTTTCTATGTTTTCCATGAGGAAGTTATAATCTTTTATTTCCGAGATAAGCTTATTAAAATCTTTCTCTTTATTTAAGATTAGGCTAATAGTTTTTTTATCAAAAGTAACTTCATTAATTTCGATAATCTTTAAAATTAAAAGACCTTTAAAGAAAAAAGAAAAATCATTTATTTTTTTCATATCACTTTTTAAAGTAATCTCAATTTTTATTCCAGCCATGATATTTCAATAGTCCTTAAACCAAATAATTTTGCTGCTTTCTTATTTGCATGCATGATATCGATTCTCTTTGACCATCTTTGATTCATTCTATCTGGTGCTCTTGTAATTCCATACCCATTTATCACTACCATTTTATTTAAACCACCAATTGCTTTTTCAACATCCCTTGATAATGCAATTTCTCCTGGCCTAGATGGCTGACCAGAAGCAGTAACCTCAGGAGTAGCATCACATTCATCAACTGAAGCAGAATATGCGGTTGCTGTTACTGTCATAGTTTTAACTTCTTTGAAATCTTCAACATTAAAAGCACTACAAATAATTTTCTTATACTTATTATTCATTTGCTGGAGAGCTCTATTGTCTTCTTCTAATTTTTTATGCTTACCATAAAGTGAAGCTTCTTCAGATTTAAAATAACCTAATATCAATAAATTAGAAAGTAAAGAAAATAATATAATTACAATTGTTACTATTTGACATTTTTTCTTGTCTATGGTTCTTCTTTTATATTTCATTATAAAATAAGACAATTAATTTAAAAACTAATTATCTATCTCCAATAGGTGTTAATGCAAAATAGTTTTTTACAAATTAATTAAACATAATTGGCAAATATTGTAAACTATTCACTAAGTTTGGAATATATTTTATCATTCCAAGTATAATTACATTTTTTACAATGATAATGCGCTGGTTTATTCCATCCATCATCTGATTCTATCTCAACTTCTTTTTTTGATCCACATTGTGGACATAATATTACTTGATTATTCATTATATTTGAGCTAATACATTCTCATTAGTCTCAATTATTCTATCATTATTTTGATCTGTTCTTTTTAAATATTTAGGAGCATTATATCCAAAACATAAATAACATGGGTCTTTACCATTTTCAATGAAAATAGTACAAATTTTTTTATTATCATTTATAAGATTATTACACGTTCTACATGCAGCATTAAAATCTTTCATTAATCTACATCCTCTTCATCATTATCAGCATCAATTAGCTCATCATAGCGATCATCTACCTCATCGAGAAATTCTTCAATGTGTAATTCGCACGCTAGAATTACCTTTTCTTGAATAATCTCAGACCTTGCAGTTTCATAAATTAAATCATCATTTAATTCTTCAAAAGCTAATCTTGCTCCATCAATTTTTGTATTTAAAAGATTAACAGTCTTTTGAAGTTCTTTAATTGTTTTTTTTAATTGATTAATTTCTAAATCACTAGACATAATTCACCTCGTAAGATAATCTTCAATTGTTTTATTCTCTCCTAAGAATGAAATAATTTCATCAATAGAAGCTCCGATGTCTAACCAATCTCTGACTTGAGTGGGCCTTAATAGATAAATATTTTCATCTTTAAGACTCATATATTTTATAATATCATCAACCTCAAAGTCATTATCAAACCAACCAATCGCATCTACTGGTTCTATATTTTCTTTTTTTAGCTTAATGGCTTCATCATAACTAATATCAAAGCTTTGCCATCCTTCACTAATGTACCAACTATCTGTTCTAATTTTCATTACTAACAAGCCTTTATAGTTTTGTCTAATTAAATTTATATTATTTGCCTATAAAAATCTTACTCATTGCAACATGCTGATTATATTGATAAAGCATAACCTCAAGATCACTTTCATCTATATTGCTTTTTATAATATCACTATTTAATATTATTCTATAAAGATCATAACTTTTTGTTGTAGAATAATGAATCCATAATAATAAAAACATTTTCATATTAATATTTAACAATGCACTGATTGTGGTATATACTACATAGAGAGCTTCAAATGAAATAAGAATTGTAGAAAAATTCATTAAGTCATGCTGATCTACACATATAGATAATGATACTTTATCAACATTTAAATAATCATATAAGATTTCATTTTTCATTTTTGGCTTTAATTTAGCAAATAAAATATGCGATACTAACTCTTTCTTTTCAAGAAATAGCTCATCACAAATTGACTTAAAAGAAGGATAATATTCAATTATAGTTTCCTCTATAATATCATATTCTCTTGATGGCAATTCAATTATTTCATTAAATATAAGATATAGCTCTTGAGCTCTTTTATTCATTTCTAACCCATTTTTTCATTATAGCACCAATTTCTTATGTTCTGGAGTAGTTCTCGAAATAAAAGCATTTAAGGCAATCGCTATTTTTTCAGCTTTATTTGCTAGTATTAAACTGCCATGGCCTTTTAGATTAATTGCAAAAAATTTATTATCCCTCCAGGGGGGATACCGCTTTGATAGAATCAAACTCTTCAATAGCCCCACATGGAATTTTTTCATTATCTTTCTTTATTTTTTTTGGACACCATTCTGGAACTTCTGGAACATCACGAGACCATTCAACATATCCAGCAATTTTCTGCTTATTAATCAAACAGTACATATCATATGCAAATCCAGCATTGACTGTTCTTTCTGTTACCAGAAAAGGACAATCAATTGGATTATTGCATTTCAATAATTCTATCCCTATGATTGGCATATAATTAACTCTTCTCTGAGCAATCCTTGCAAATATAAGATACCCATCCAGTTGTACAAATAATGTTTTCTTCAGATCCACACTTTTTACAGATCTTGATACTGTCAGATTCAGCTTCAGCAATAAAAGAAGCAATTCTATTATCTGAATGTGAATTAAAATAAATGCGCAAATAGCCAAACTTTTCTTTAGCTTGAAGAACACAAGGAATTGTGAGGTTTTGCTCCGTACAATAAGTCATAATCTCATCACATAAGTGATAAACAATGCCAAGCCATGCATCAGGAATTTCTAAACCATATGAAATGGGATATTTTCTATTTACTCGAATTTCTTCAGGGAAAATAATAGGAAATGTATTGAATAAAAGTTGTTGTAATTCATTTTTCATTTTTTCCACTTTCGCTACAGAAATGAACTGCCCCACATCTTTTACATGTTAATTGATCATCTTTTTCTCGAATTTGAAATTTTTTTTCAAAAATTCTTCTTTGTTCTTCATAAGCATTATAATAATGTAACCTTAAAGATTGTCCTTCTGTAAGACCTTTATAATATTCTTTCTCTTTATCAATCTTACCAAAAATATAGCCAATAAACACAAAACATAAAACACAAATGAATATAAACATTTAATCTTTCCTTATCTAGTATAAATATAAATTTTCTAATAGAAATATAATCAATGATGGCTGAATCTAATATATGATAAAAATTTTTCCCAATGACTTCCATGCTCTAATTCACATCCTAGATGACCATCTCCATCAGAAAACTCACCTTGCATAAATACAGTTGGCTTATTATTCCCATAACCTTTCATATTACAAATAAAGGTTCTGACTTCATTTGTAAATCTTTCTTTTACTTCTGGTTTTTGATACCATTCATTTTTAATGCATAATCTTTCTTCAATAGGAATATCATATTCATTTCTAATTTCTGGATTTTTAGCTTTAGCGCTCTTAATAAAGGATTCCTTATATTTTTCAAACTTAGTTTTATTATTCCAGTCTCCATATTCTTCATGATATCTAAATTCAGACAATAATTCATCAAGAATTATATCTTCATTTGATTCTTCTTTATTGTTATCTAAGCATTTATGACAGAAAGAAACATTTTCTGCCTTTATAAGCAATAAATCGAAATCAATTGGGAATTCCTTCAGCCTATCAAATAGGCCTTGAACAATTATAGGTGCAATAAAATCCTTTTGTTCTCTAAACCATATTTCGGCAGCTTCTTCAACATTGCCAGGAATTAAAGTGCATCCAACAATAAAACTTGAAGAGCTTGAATTTGTCACAAAGTCACTACGATATTTCATAATATTTCTCCATAGACTTTAATTAAGAAAGTCGATTCAATTCTTCTTTAATTTTTTCTGCAGTTTTTGGAAACTATGTAGTAAATACGTCTAAATCACAACTGTACATATTTATTCCATTTAAAATAAAAAAAGAGCCAATACTTAATTAAAATAATCAAATATCAGCTCTTTAAATAAAAAATCAAGGGATAGGGTTTTACGATATGTTCTGATTATGTTTAGTGGTCTAATAATATAATCATAAAATTCATGCTCTACAGCTTAAGCTATTAGTTAAAAATATTAAAGTTTTATTTTAAAAGTCTATCTAATTCTTCCCACATATCTTGTCTTGGGAATTCAGGATACCATAAAAAGTCTCTAAAGGAAGATTGCTCCTTACGATACATTCCTAAGATAGGTTGATTCATTTTCCGAGAATAGCAAACATTAGCTATCCTATCGGCAAGTTTTAAAGTAATTGCTTTTTCATTAGCTCTAATTCCAGGATAAGTTAGAGCATGTCTTTCAGCTCTATTCTTTCCTTCCTTATTGGTAACTAATTCAACTAATTCAACAACATTTTGTGGAAAAAGCAAACGAAAAGTATCTTTATCAACTTTTGTATCTTCAAGAACGTCATGTAAATATCCAGCAGCTAAAATATCATCATCCCAACAGAAAAATAAAATCAATGTTCTATATACTCTGTCACAGTGATAATAATACTCTTTTGTTTCTCCATACATTTGCCCTTTATGAGCAGCCTTAGCAAATAAAGCAGCAAATGCTACATCATCACTACTATGTCTTCTTGTATATATTTCCATAATCTTTAATTTATCTCCAGATGGAAGAAGCCTTAGTTTCTTTCATCGAAAGAGCTACTTAAGACTTTTCTTGTCTATCAAGTGCAGCCAATGCAACTTTATCGTTGCCAGTAGCGCCATAGCGCTTAAGATGACGTTTAATTTTATTAACTTTGTGCTTACGGGTTGTGCGAGTCTTTTCAAGTGTTTTTCCATTTTTATTATTCGCCTTAGTTTTGCTACTTTGACGACCATTTGCTTTACATGTTCCAGCCATAATTTTTTATCTCCATATATAGGGGCTTTAACTAAATGGACAATTTCTTTAATTCTTAGCAAATAAATCCTTTATCTGGATGTAATGTAGCAAGGAATGAAGTTTATATGGATGAGGATAAGCAGAAAGATTTAAATATCTCTTTCTCAACTTCTAATAGGGCCAAATACATATTATGTTTATTAGTTTTCTTTTCTTTATAAATTTCTTTTTTATATTTTTCTTTAAAAAGCTCTAGCATTTTAGTTGCAGCCATATAATGATGAGTTGTAGTACAAGATCTTAAAACTTTTTCTACTTTTATTGCATCTTTAAAGAAACACATATAATCTTTCCTTTCTCATTAAGGATTGGTACGCTCGGGGAGATTCGAACTCCCATGCTTTTCAGCACCAGATCCTAAGTCTGACGCGGCTGCCAATTACGCCACGAGCGCATATTTTATCTATTTTTTAAAGAAGGCCCATTTTTCTCTGCCAGTTCTGAATCCTTTGAAACTTCATAAATGTCTTTAATCCAACTCATAATTAGCTACTAGATATCTAAAGAGATATCCTTAAAGTATTGAATATTATTACGTGCAAGCCAGAAGCTTAATACATAAGCAGCATCATGGTCATTTCCATTTCTCCCAATTAGCTTATAGATTCTACCTGAGTTAGTCTTTCCAGTCATTGTATCTTTATCAAATTCAACAATCTTAGAACTAACTCTACCGCCAAATTCAGTTTGATTCCATCCTATAAAATGACGATTTCCACCTTCTTTATCAACCTCAATAATAGTCCATCGAACTAGTTCAATCTCAGGAAGCTCATTAATTGTTTTAGATGCCCAAATTGCCATTAGATTATCATCCTTAAAATTTTTCTTAATTGATCTTCTTTAAATGGTTTTGTTAAGAATGTAGCAGCTCCAGCAAGTTTTGATTGTTGAATTGCTTCAGCTCCACCGTCACTTGTAAGAAGAATGCAAGGTATAAATTTATGTAATTTTTTTATTTCTTTAATTAAAGTATATCCATCAATCTTAGGCATATGCAAATCAGTTATAACTAAATCAACACGATTAGTTTTTAAAAAGATTAATGCATCTTGACCATTTTCAAAATCAAAAACATTATAATCTTTTTTTAACGTATCTATTAACATTACTCTTATTGTAATTGAATCATCAATAATTATTATATTTTTTTTCATATTTTACCTCTCCTCTAGAAAGTATCTAGATATGTTAATAAAGAGATAAAATTTGGAGCGAGATAAGGGACTCTAACCCTTTTCTTTAGCTTGGAAGGCTAAGGCACAAACCATATACCAATCTCGCATTAATTTTTATAACATAACTTCTTATAAAACTCTAGCTCTAAGTTATACCTGCATTCTTTAATATAGTTATCAATCTGAGGAATCACAACTTGTCTTTGCTCCACAAAGGAAACAAGTATAATCGGTAATAGACTTTACAGTTCTTGGAGAGGCATTCCATATATGATGCCTATTCCCATATAGGTTTTTACTGCATTCATCAGTCCATGCACGATCACTATTTGTCCCATAGTTTTTTACTGGTTGATCCATTCTTTAATAACTCCTGAAGCTAACTTTCCATCATATTGCCCAGAAAAGTTCTCTTTGAAATATTTCATATAATCACCCATCGTCTTTGCCCCATAAACTTTAGCAATAGTACAAATAGCAAGAATTTCTTTTTTAGTCAATTGCTTAGGAAGAAAATCTTCAAGAATAGTTTTTTCAAGATATTGAATTGAGGCATCTTTTCTTTGACTTTCAAGAGCTTCAATTGTAACATTAATACCTTTAAGAAGTTTCTTAATTGCAGTAATGCAATCTTCATCGGTAATAGACCTCTGACCATCATCTTTAACAATGCGTTCAATATCAGACTTTAAAAGACCAAGAATATTTGCCTTACGAACAAATTCATAATCTCCAGCTGCTAATTTACGAGCAGCAAACCAATCTTTTTTTATAGTTTCAAACATAAACTATCTCTTTCATTTTCTATTAGAAATTCAATTTGATTTGCTATATTAGATGGGGTAAGAATTCTTTCATTGCAACATAAGCTTAAATCTTCTTCCCCCTCAACCAACATTGTATATTCCTTACACTTTGAGCATATAAAACAGTCCATATTAATCTCCAGAAATTAATTCATCTATAGAAAAATAGATTCCATAACAAGGATCTTTTGCTTCCTATCTATTATTATATTTCTTCAAGTGGAATATAAGCTATTGGGATATTGCGATCTCTTGCTAATTCCAATTCCTTTTTTACTTCTACTGATGTTTCCCATCCATATAACATTAAAACATGAACTTCATCACATGTTTTTAACTCTTCAACACAATAGTCATCCCAATATTCAAACTTTGCAGAAACACCATATTTTTCAGAAAGATGGATTCCTGCTACGATTGGAGAAACTGGACATATTCCGTTATGTAAAAGCTTTATAAAATAATATTCAGCGTTTTGAAGTCTTGCAAGAGCAAAGTTCTTATCAATATGCTTAAATGGTAAACTAATAAATACTCTTTTCATTTTCCTGCTTTCATCCACTCTTGCGTGAACCATAGTTGACCACATCCTGCACCAATATCATCTTGCCCCACTGGATCAAATTTTCTAACACTATATCCTTCAGAAAGAAATTCTTGCATTATCTTTTCACATCTTTCAGAAGAGATTTGCTTACTAAGAATATCTTTTACAGGTATGCACATTATCCTATCAGCTTTCCAACTTTCAATGACGGTCCACTGTTTATCTTTAAAAGTTTAGATACATCTACAGATATAATATTGTCGAATCTACAATATCTTTTGAATCTAAGTTATAACTAAGAGAGCCTGCCAATTCTTAGACGATACAAGATTTTGGTAGGGATAGTTGGAATTAAACCAACGACCTCAGCTTTATCAGAGCTGCGTTCTTTCAACTGAACTATATCCCTATATTTTTTATTAATTTTTAAAAAGTTAGTTTAATTAAGCATAGTCCAGCTTTTTCATTATTTTCAGAACTATTTGTTATTTCTACTTTTTTCCATCCAGTTAAAATATATTTATCTTTGATTATCTTTTTAAGATATAAAGGAATCTCTCTGCTTAAAGTAATTTCAACAGTATTTTGATTTTTAATTTCATTATCTTTTATAAGAGCTTCATCAAGGATAAGTTCAATAGCATTTGCTTCATTAACCAAATGTTTTTGAAATTTTTCTTTTGCTACTTCTGGTCCAATAGCCATCTTTAATATCCTTTATTAAACAGATTATTATTATTATTATTATTATTATTATTGGAGTCTTGTGAGGGACTTGAACCCACGTTTACAGTTTTGCAGACTGTCTCCTGAAACCAACTCGGATAACAAGACTTATTTCTTTTCTATAATCCACTTATTACATTCAAGATTATCTTCATTTATCTTAAAATACTCATCGAATGAAACTAAATCATTATCACATGCATAGTCTAACAATTTAAATCCCATATCTTTATAAAAAGCACATGTATAACATTTTTTCATTTCTGGATTAAATACACAAGATTTTTCATGAATAATTGTATTATTCGGATCATCAAATGAAGCTCTACAAAAATTACACATCCATACTTGTCTCATGTATTTATCCTTTAAAATATTTTTCTCATTCTAGCAGAGTCTCACTAGCGATACCTGTTAATTCAGGTCATATTTTTTGCTTCACTATAATGCTTTGCGTCAAAGGCTACTAGACTATAGGATAGGCCACGAGATTTTTTTTTAAAATTAAAGTTAAACTATGGAAGCCCTAATTGGACTCGAACCAATAAATACCTTAGTATGGCACCTTCAAAGGGTGCTGCCTTACCAATTAGACTATAGGGCTATTAATTTTTATCCAAGACTTTTTTCATGCTACTAGGAAATACCTAATAACTATTTTTTAATTGTTAAAAATCTTTCAAAAATAGGCATTCCTTTTTTAAAAAAATTATAGCCTATCATAATACTTATGAACCAATACAAAGTTTCTGGAAACTCAGCAATAGGATGAAAAAACCAAAAATGAGTCGCATATCCAAATGCAATCCAAAGCATTACTCTACCAAGAGAAATCTTTGATTTATCTAAATCTCCATTCTCATCTATATCACAAAACAAGCTACGAAATGTCATCTTATTTAATCCTTTATACTTTTTTTATCTTGGATTCTTAGGAGACTTAAAGTCTCTCATTGGTCCACCAGTTTTCTTAAATTCAGGGACAGTAGGTGCTTCATAAATAAGCTTCGCTGCACGCACATCAATCCAAGCATTATCAACTGGGAGACCTTTTTCAATCGTACTAGAAGCTATTTCAAGTCGGATACACCCATTTAAAAAAGTAACAATCCCGACTACAATACCAGTATAAGTACTATGAATATCTTTAACTTTATCATTCATTTTAAATGAATGCTCGATTAATGGAGTGGCTTCCATTTTATCAATTGAAACTATCTCAAGTTGATTTTCATCAAACCAGACCCCTTTTGCTGGCTCATTATCTTTAATTTCCATAGGAGTTAAACAAAATCTATCAATATTATAAATATAAGTAGCTTTAGCTGTAATTAAACCAGAAAATCCAGAAATTTTATCTTTAGCGATATCTCCGAGCTTCATTTTTTCACCTTATATTAAAGTTTGGTATGCTATGAGAGATTTGAACTTAAAATAATACAGTTATTAGTAGATATTAGTTCAAATCAAAGAAATATTTCTATTTACGAAAGTAAGTCATGAAAATAATATATTAGTTTTATAACCTAGTTATCATCAAGAGTTTTACAATGAAAATATAAAACTCTAAGATATTTCTAAAAGATAATTGGTACCCCCACCCCGGATCGAACGGGGATTTCAAACTTAGAAGGTTCGTACACTAGTCCGTTGTGTTATGGGGGCACATATTTAATTAATCGATGCTACATTTGGAGGTAGATGTAGGATTCGAACCTACGGAACTTTTACGCCCAACGATTTTCAAGACCGCCGCTTTCGACCACTCAGCCAATCTACCTTAACTATTATTGGAGGAAGAAGAGAGAGAGAGTCGAACTCGCAGAACTAAAGTCCTGACAGTTTAGCAAACTGCTTCCCTACCGTTAGGAGAATTCTTCCAATTATTTAAAATGATCAATATATTTTTTTAACAAAATATATTCAAGATAGACATTCTTTCAACTTATGTATTTTTGATTCGAGTTCAACAATTCTATCAAGAATAATTTTTTTTAGCTCATCTTCATCCATTTCTTCAAGAAAGACTTTAGCCATACCATATACTTTTTCATCTTTTTGAAGAAATTCATACCATGAAAGACCATATTCATAATTATAAGAAACTCTTTCATGTCTGTTATCAATTTCATCTGACATTTGGCATAATGAATCAAAATCAAACCAATAAGGATCTGGAATTTTCATATTAAATTTTACTTTCTTCTATACATTTTCTTCCACGCTGCAGCATTTAACCTTTTATTTCTTTCTTGAATTATCGTTTTATACATTATCTCAAGATTATCATCAGGGATTGCTTTAAGTGTAATAGATAGTTGTTCAAATAATTCTTTTTCTTCTTGTTCTGTCATATTCATATCCAATTGGCAGGGGTTAACAGATTTTCACTGTCATCTTGGCTTTTAATAGCCATGTTTTAAAAATTAAACTATCACCCTATAAATTTTCCCTCGGCTCTTCCATGATCTAGGAAGAATTTAATATATCCGTATAAATCTGAGGATTTAAACTGGTTGCGGAAGCTGGATTTGAACCAGCGATCTTTAGGTTATGGGCCTAACGAGATGACCACTTCTCTATTCCGCAAAATTGATATATCTGATAAGAATTGAACTCACGTTTTTTAGAATGAAAATCTAATAAACTAACCACTATTCGACAGGTACATGAACTTTGGAGCCAACTAGAGGATTCTAACCCCTGACATCCTCATTACAAGTGAGGCGTTCTAACACTGAACTAAGCTGGCATTAATTTTCAGAGCTTAAATTAAAGTTTGATCTTAATATTATTATTGAAATTATAAGTAAAAAATATTTTACAATGTAAAGAGCTTTGCTACGCATCAAGTCAATTAATAAACTACAACTAGTTATGGCGACTACTTATAATTGTTCATTAGTTCGCATGATGAAGGATTTACCATAATCCTTTCTCCAACGTATCTCTTCGTTAGTGACCGACATTATAAATTGGTAGGGATGAATGGAATTGAACCATTGATCACACAATTATAAGTTGTGGGTTTTAACCGCTAAACTACATCCCTATGTTTAGTGGAAGTTAAGAAGCTTGAACTCTTGCCCACCCCTCCCCGCATGCGAGGCAGGGGGGGGGGGCTCTTTCAACTAAGTTAACCTTCCATAATGCATTTAGCTTTACTTAAAGTATAATAAGGAAGATTTCAAAATATACGATTTTTACTATCACCTTATTTCCATATTGTTCAAGCTAAAATAAATTGCTGCTGACCTCTCCCCACATCACTAATTAAAGTGCCATCTGGCGTCAGCTTTGTCTACTCTAAGATGGCCCTTGTTGAGTAGATATTCCATTTTTTTGGCTCCAGTAGAGAGGTTCGAACTCCCGACCTTAGTGTTAACAGCACTACACTCTCCCAACTGAGTTATACTGGAATGAATTATTTATGCAGGAACATTTTCTGCATCCTTTAAAGCGTTACGAGCTGCTTCAGCAGCTTTTGCTAAAGGAACAAGCTCTTGTGCCCATACTGGTAGAGGAGCAATTCCAAATTTATTTACTTTAAGATTTGGGTTATTGAAATAACGTTCAACCCGACCAACAAAGTCAATAATGTCTTCTTTGTTATAGTGAACTCTGCGATTACGACGATCAGTCTTTGCACGACCAATTGCCATCTTCTCCATCAGTTCAACTGTTACTGTTTTGGTTTCAATGGGATTCACAAATGAGTAACCAATTTTGATTTCTCCATCTTCGCGAAATGCAACCATTACACCGCGCTTGCCATTTTTCTCATCACGAGCATACTGTTTCAGCATTGTCTTTTCCTTCTTTTAGAGTTTTTTATTTTGCCACATAGTCTTTAGTCTGATAAGCAAGTGGCCAACGAAGAGTTGCTCTTTTGTTTAATATGACATAGAGTACCATATCATAAAGGGAGTGAAGCACATGGACTCCATAGTTTTAAATATCTTCTTGCTTAGGATCTTATTTCATACCCACCAATCGGAACTTAATCCTAAACTTCAGAAGATAAAGATTTTATATATTTAGTAATTTGATCTTCAATTAAATATTTAAATTTACTATGTATATATTGATGATGAGTAGGACATAATAGTATGAGATTTTTATAATCATTATTTTTATGATTTTTATCATAATGATGCACAGATATTATGTTTTCTTCTCCACGAATTTTAAAATATCTATTTACAGATGACTTACTATTCTTTTCTTTTATGATTTGACACCCATTATGAGTTTTAGAACAGCATTTTTTCCCATTCTTTAGTTCATAATGAGCATCTAATCCACAACCATAACTACATTTTTCCACGTTATTAACTCCAAAAGCAATTTGCTTATGTATTAATAACTGGTCTGTGTAATTATCTCAAAGTCTACGCGGCAGGACTCGAACCTGCGTCTCCTGGCCCCAAACCAGGTGCTAAAACCAGACTCAGCTACGCATAGTAATTTGTACGAAAGGCAACCAACCCTAGTTAAGTTCAATTCATCTTGCGATATATGTTGGTTTATCAGCTTGTGAGCCTTTTCGAATGCTATCTTAACATAGCAAATTTATTACTTGGTCTGACGAGACAGACTGCAGACTCTCGAAAATTAGAGCAAACGTAGGCAAAACCTAGTGTCCGATTCTCTTGTCTGGCAAGTAATTCGTAATAATATTCAATTATCAATGAGCTGAAAGCAATTCATCAAAAATAGCCAATAAAAAAGCCATGAAGTTCATTCATGGCTTTAATTCAACAGAAAATAAATTTCAATTAAACTAAAGCCTATGCACCTCTGATGGATCTGTTGTATTATTAGCATTAACCGCACATACTGATCCCATAAACCAAATTTGGCCTTTATATGACTTAAATTGTCTATAGGAAATACTATGCATGATACACTCCAGTTTTGTTGTCATGTATGTTAATAAAGGAGATCGTATTTGGATTACGAAATACTATTATTTTTACAACAATTCAACTTGATTTCATTATAAATATATGACATAAAAAAGTCAACATCTATTTTTTCTGGTAATGTGCTTTTTTGTGAAAGCAATTCAACTTCTTCCATTAAACCTTCGAGGATAGGTCCAACTTCTGGATATCCTAACTTCCCTTCTTTAATATCTCGAAGATATTCAGCTTCAGGTAATGGATAGATTATTGTGTTATTTTTATATATGCTTATTAATTGATAAGCAGCTCTCATTGCATGAGAGATAGCCTTCCAATCAACTCCTTCACTTGCTTGTGCTTTTCTCGCACGTTCACCATATTCATTATATTTTATTAAAATAGATTTCTTCATATAAGACAAAGAAACTGTTTCTTGAAAATTCTGTCCACAAACTTGATACATACGATATCGATTTTTGTCATCAGTTTGAGGATCAAGTTTATGAATATGCTCTCCTTCTGGAAGATAATTCCAATAAAAAGATATTTTATCTTTTCTAGGATTTTGTTTAATCATTTTTTCTGATTCATATTCAGTAAATATTTTATCACAAAAATCAAGAACCTTTTTTATGTCATCAAGACGAGATCCTTTGATTCCATATTTAGCAGCTTGTTTTCTAGCATAACCAATAAATGAATCAAGAGATTTTGTATAAAAACTTTCTTTAAATCCGGAAATTCTTTTCCAAGTATCACTTGTAACAATTAACTTATCTTCAGGAGCATGAAGCATATCAATACACATTGTTTCGCCTTGACAAGCTAGCTCCATAAAATATTGCAAAGAAAGAAACTCAATATCAACATCCTCTTTTGAGTTTTTATCTCCTTCAATATTCGATTTTTTAGTTTTAAAATGAATTGAATGTCTGACTTGTCCCAAAAACATTTCTCTATCTGTAGGAATATAAATACCTTTATAGTCTTTATCAGAGTTTTCAGTATTTGTCCCATAAAGATTCGAACCAAATACACAAAACATAACAATATTTAAATGTTTAAAACGATAATAAAATGGAATCTCTTTTAAATCCATAATCTCTCCATACCTCCTCTAGATGTTTTTGTGATTCTGAATATGGATTACAATATTCACATCCACCTTCGATATGACATTGGCATGGTTCGCCTAAAATAAAACTACAACCAGATAAAAAACATAATAATAAAATAAAAAAAAGATTAAGTATTAGCTTTTTTCTTTGAATATATACCATTTGGTCGAATTTCTTTACATGAAATAATTCCAGAAACATTAGTGAATTCAATATCTTGTAAATTATTATTCACCCAATAATTAATAATTTTATTTTGTGATAAACTTTTAATAGGAAGTCTTACTTTATCTTCAACTATCGCATGACAAGAAAGTAAAACTCTTGGAAATTGCTTTAATGGTTCTGAATTGAATAAGATTAATGCTTCTTCTAGATTAGAAAATGCATACAAAGGAGATGATTTAATCTTTGGAACAGTTGTGTGGAATAGTTCATATTTAAGAATTAAATTTTTTAATTTTATATTACGAAGTCTATCTATATTTAAAAAAAGTGCATTTAAAGATAAAAATTCATATCCAGAAGTATCAGCACAAATCTTATATGCAATAGACATTATTTATCTTCTTTCTTAATTTTATCTATAGTTTTTTTCAAATCATCTTTAGTCATAAGAGCTCTACTTTTTTCGATAATAATTTGAATTCTTCCACAGAAAATATCTCGTCCAAAAACAAGATAAAAAACAACTAAAGTATATATGAGTTGTCCATATGATGGTAGTTGTAACATAGGGATTATAATTGTAATAATTATAAGAACAGAAATATAATAAAGCAATTCAGTTAAAATATTTAACATATAATCCTCCAAAATATATCGGGTAAAAAGAGAGGACAAAGAAACTTGTCCTCTCTTTTAACTCTTGGCATAAAATCTTTAAGCAGCTAAATTTTCCTTAGGTTTAATTAAGGAAGCTTCTTCTGCAATAGATTTATTCATAAGGTCAACAAATTCACGTAAAGAATGTTGAATTTTACTGAGCCTTTTATGACCAAAGGTAAAGAAAACCAAGTTTTCAAGATCGAACATAATATCACATTTAGGATATATTTCACGAGTATTTTTTTCATTTTTAATCATTTTATCAAGATTAATAGGAACAAAAGTTTTTCTTTTTCCTTCAATCAATTCAATAATCATTGATTGATAAAGTTTAATATCTAAATTTCTATTATGTAAAACAACTAATTCAAATCCATGAACATTTACAATAGATTCTTCTTTTGTTATAGTATAATGTTTAAATTTTGAACAAATTTTTTCAATACTTTCCATCAAAATTGCTTCTTTAAATTCTGAATTTTTCATATTATCAATGAATAAAAGTTCATTGAAAGATGGAATTTTAGAAGAAATAATTTCACGATTAAAGCACATCCGTTGAATCAAATTTAAGGGTTTAGGTTTAATAAGAGGAGACTTTTCAGATTTTTTCATCATAAAAGTAATTCTGTTACATTTAACACATTTTATAAATGGCTTATTAGTACTTTGGCGATTACCACATTCAGAACAACTCATGATTACGTCCATCAGATTTAATACTCCTCATTTTTTAATTATGCTACTATTTAGTAGCTCAAAGATCTCAATAATATAACGATTTGGGGTAACAAGCCAAAAGAGAAATTATCGGAGAATGTCTGTATATTATTGAGATCTTTCAACTACTAACAAGTCTCCCGTTCCTTAATAAGAAAAATTTCTTAAAAGGAACGGGAGAGTTAGGGTTATAGAATTTTTTTATATTTGATTAACTTGAATAAATTCTTTATAAAATTCAAATTAATCACTTGATTTCTCTACAATCAAGAAGACCTAATTATCGCAGACATTTATATTATTAATGCTTTTATATTCTTAAAGAATATAACGCATTCAGAATTAATCTACTACACATTAGGCTATTTTAGATTTTAGGTAGATTGAATTACACAATCTTTTAGCTATTATAATTTACATCATATAAGGAATTAACCTTATTTGCAGTAGCCTACGAATTTCACGCAGTTCGACTTTAACGAGCTAAATCTAAAAAGGAGAGGATATAGGAGGCAGTTGATTTAGTGACTGGCATTAAGTCCAGACTAGGACACCTATATTAATTCCTTAACTAATTTATTATGGAGTTCGATTTCATAATAAAACGTATTTGTTATGGCAAGACCTTACGAGTTATATCCTGCTCAATACTTTAATTAAGGCGATGTTGGTTTGGTCAAAAGATAGTTCAATTCATGACAACTGGTGTGCCTTATTGAATCTATTTAATTCTACTTATTGAAGAATCTTAACACCAACAGTTCAGATTCCGAACCTACTAGAAAACCAGTATCTATATCTAATAGGATTTTAGACACAGCATAATTAGCCCAAAGGATAATATACTGAAATATTTTATTAGCTCCTAGCAGCAGCCAGAAGTGGAGAGTAGCCGAAGAGAAGCAACACCTTAACTGGATTTTATGAGACTTGAGACTTGAAACTTGAGTCATTAAATCCCTATTCTTATTGTCGAGGGATCGACTTAGACTTGAGTCTTAAAACTTGAATCTTCATAATATGCCTTTTGAGGGCTCCAAGTATATTCAGAATGTCTTATCATAACCTTGATAGGGAGGCTCTTCTGTTTCTCTTTTTACACTGTCGGAGCTAATATTAAATTATATTATGCTTCAACTAAATCAGTTGTAGCATTAATCACTTCAAGCTGCTGATCGAATTCCGAAAGATAAGTATGAAGCTCTTTCAAATTATTATTCTTAAAGACCTCATCATACATCCGCTCAACGATAACAGGATTTTCTTTATTGACAGTAACTCTGCTAATTTTCATATCAGCAATAGTAGAATTCAAAGCACGATATGTTTGAATCATAAGTGCTCCATATTTGCGCTTCATATGAAGATGACCAGCAAGCGTGTCAGTAAAAATAGAGGTCCCAATAGAAATAGAAACTTTAATACTGTTATTTGTTAAATCAATAAGCCGTTTCAAGCGAATTGCCTCTTTACAAAGGTCAGTATTCGATTGAATCAACGCTATAATAGCCTTCTTCTGAGCGTCATCAGTTGAAAAGATGGTTTTCTCATTAGAAAGCTTACTCGAATATTCAGTAATTTGACCAGACTGACGCTGAATTTCTTTTTCAATAGTACGGACCCGCTTAATTCCTTCAATGATTTTCATACATTTATCCTTAAGTTATAAGTTAATTTCAATTAATAAATCCCAAAAATAGCCAAATTATTTTAATTGATCCTTTTCAGGACGATTACACAAAGTAATCTCAGGAACAATAGGACAACCGCCGCCGCACATTACGCGATCTCTGCATGTTTGACATGACTCCATAAGAAACTTTCTAAAGTTATTGAAATCCTGAGAATCCCAAGCCTCTTGAATAGTCCCCAATTCATATGCCCATTTTTCATTTTGATCAAATGAACATGGAAGAGCTTTCATGTCTGCAGAAATATACATACTATAGCGTGCACCTTCACAGTAATCAACACTATCAAGATTTACATTTTTACAATTATTCAATATTCCAGGAATCGAGCATGAATCAAAACCAACTTTAAATGGAAATGATTTCATATTATCTACTAACTCATAAAATCTTTTTGCTCTTGGATCTTCAGCAAGTAAAATATTAGCTTTTGATCCTTGGCCTACAGGTTTATGAGAAAGAAATAGAACAGCATTAATCCCATTAGGGAAAAGAACATAGTTTTTATTAGAATTATCTATTTTTTCAGGATAAAGTAAAGAATCTAATTGCCAAATTGCTTCATCAACACTAAATTCTCCTAATACATAATGAATATTAGTTTTAATTCCAGCATCAATAAGCATTTTTAATGCTTTAATTGTATGAGATTGACGATACCATGATATAGCAACAGCGCCACAATATTCTTTAATTATTTTACATTTTTCTTCAGTCAAACGAAGACCTGATGTTGTAAAATTCGGAACAATATTGTTTATAGCACAATATGCAAGAATCTCTTCAAAGTTTTCGTGACAATCAACATCACCACGTCCACCTAAAGCGACTTGAAAAATTTTATCTTTAGACTCATCAATAATTCTTTTAAAATTATTTAGACTCATGTTTGGTAAAGCTTTTGTTAGTCCTTGCTGATAACATTGAACTCCACTTGCAACACAAAGACCAAGCTTACCATGCTCACAATTTCCCATAATGCCTATGTCAATTAAAGATGGATAAGACCTGAGAAAAGAATCAATACCTGTATCTTTATTGTTTTCAATAATTCCAGTTCGAATATAAGCACCAGTTTCTGTATTAAAAAGTTCAATAAAATTATATTTTGGATCTAAGAATTTTCTTATCACTATTGACCTCTTTGTTTATTTATTATTTTTCGAATGCCAGAAATGCTCATATTGTATTTTTCATAAATTCTTAACAATTACACTAAACTAGTATGTGTGGAGTAACCGTGGTACGAATAACGGGATTCGAACCCGTACTGTACAGATTTTAAGTCTGTTGCCTCCTGCCAGTTGGGCTATACTCGTATATCCACAATATGAATCTCTCTATGACAATTTATAATCTCTATTAATAACATGACTTCATCTATTAAGAAAATCATATATCAACTAAACACTATTGTCTAGCCAGTAGCCATGCTGTTAATATAAATAATAATTTATACATAAATTTGAAATTCGGATTCAATGATTACCGTATGAACAGACCTTTTATCAGATATAGTTTTATTAAAATAATTACTTTCTACTTTTTTCTATCCAACTGGTTAATGTCTGTGGCCAAATACCAATAACTTTAGAGATCTCTTTAATAGATCCACCAGCGTTTATGTATTTTTTGAATGTAGTTAAAAATAAATCTTTATGTTCCTTTTCCCACATATTAAGAGAGTTAAGATCATTATCAACTTGACGTTTAAGCGCAGTAGCAATAACATAAGGTGGAATATAATAAAGATAACCACCGGCAACTAAATGAGCGCTCTTCACGCCCTTTCTTAATATCTTTTTCTTTATTTCTTTTGAAAATCCTAAAATATAAACATTATTATGCATTTTATGAATCCTTCAAAATAAATTTGGTGGAGGCGCCGGCATCCGAGAGCCGGGTCCAAACAATATCAGGTATAAAATTCTACACTCATAGTCCGTTTTTCACTAGTCGCTCAGGTCATCAAAGGACAAAATTTCCTTGTGCTATTCAGTTAGTTTCTGTTCAACTGACAATAACAGATTTCTTAATTTACTTCTGTTGACAAGCGAATAGGTACCAAGAGAATCTACTATTTACTCCGCATAAATCCGTAGACTTATGACGATTTGTTCATTATGCCGCTAAGAGCATCTCCCCTTCAGGAGCGAAAGCAGCAGTAAAGAACCCTTTGATTTTATCAATTGTGTTTGCATTTATCTTTTTTAGGCTTGATATAGGAGCCAGCCCACTCCTGAGTGCTATCCATACGTTACTTTGCCTGTCGATTCCTGTCGCCCCCATAAGTCTGCTCTCTTGAATATAGAATTTTAATTTTTAAAATACTTAAATTTTATCTATACTCAAGACAGCAAACATATGAGTTATATGTTTACTGCTAGGGACACCAAAGCTAATTGATGTCCTCCACCACCTTATTTTTCTAAATAAGGAAACAATTTATATTTTGTAAGCAGGGATCCATCCTGCAGATTTAACCTTTAATTAAGTAAGTCAGATGGTCCTAACTATCTACACTTAGCAGTAGATGCTCCCCAAGGGACATCGAGACATAAGCCGTCATGTATATCCTAGAGTTCTTAAGATATCATCTATCTGCTTGTCTGGCCAAGACAATAATCCGATGCTTATACTTGCTATCGATTAAACAGACGGTATTTATTAATTATAATATTAAAACAACCATTCGAAAAAGCTTTTTGATGGAATATCTTCTTCATTATTTTCAGCTCTTTTTATCGCATCATTAATTTGTGATTTAGTAAATAATGCATCACAAGTACTTCCATCGATCATCTTGATGCGTACAGGAAAATATTTAGTTGTTTCACCAAATTTATGATCTTTGTTAGATACTGCTTCTGAAATAAATAATTTTGATTTCATATTAACCTCTTTAAAATATAGGGATTGGTGCGCCAGAAAGGATTCAAACCTTTGATAACACAGTTATGAGCTGTGGGCATTAAATCGCTATGCTACAGGCGCATATACTTTTTTTAAATTTGAGTAAAATACTTTTTAACATCCTTTGGAAGGCTCATATGACCACTAATTGTGATCTTTAAGTCTTCATGAAGTTCTTCTTCAGACACAGGAGCAAATCCTCTTACATCGACTCCGACATTGATAGCATTATTCATACGTAAAAATTGTTGATGAAGATGACCAACTAACCAAGGATGTTGTCTATCAATAATGCACACTGCTGGATCATGAGCTAAGCCAACTGGTCCAAAAGGTGGAATTGAAATATACATATATCTCGAAACTGAAGAAAATCCACATTCGATATAATCACCCCATGAATTTTCATCATGGTTTCCAATAATCAAATGCTTTCTTCCCTTTAATTTCTTTAAAATTGCTTTCATTTCTTGAGGACTTGTAAATGCAAAATCACCAATAATAAAAGCATCATCAGTCTCGTTTACTTTATTGTTCCAGTTATTTATAATTATTTTATTCATTTCAAGAATATCATTAAATGGTCGATTACAATATTTAATAACATTCTTGTGAAAGAAATGTGTATCAGCAGTAAAGTAACGCATTACTTACGATTAGCTCTTTTAGATGCTTTTGCAATTTTACGTTTTTTCTTATTCTTATGGAACTTCTGATCAATAGTAAACTCTTTATGGCATTGAAGACGTTTTGCTTTAACATTACGCTTCATAAGAGTCAGAACCTTCTCTTGGTCAGCAGAAGAAAGTTCATTAAATTGAGTACGAAGATCTTTAGTATCTTGATCAGCATCTTCATTCTTATTTAAAATTCTTTCACCAGCTTGAGCCATAGATTGAAGATATTCTCGTGTATCTTGCATTGCAGGAACCGATGGATCCATGATATTTCTCCATTATTTACTTTAAATTAAAACCCAAAATTAGCCCATAAGCTAACATTATAAAAATTCCATTAGGTTACCCGTTATTATCTTCTTTAAAAAAAAATTAACGTAGTTCATCACCTAAGTTAATAATCTTTTTAAATAAAGAAACATACCTTGGAGCAATCTGATCATCAATATGAAGATGACCATGATACCAAGTTTTAAAGGATAATGACATTGACATATCCCTGAGGTGACAAGATAAAAAGTCAGTACCTAACTTGGATAAATTAAATTTTAATAGATATTGTGCCATCATATGATCAGGAGGAACATGAGTAATAACATAATCAACTTCTTTATGTTTTTCAATGTTTTCCCATGCCAAAATGATTTCTTCATCACTAGGCATTTCTCTTTCCCACCATGACACTCCAGGTTTACGAAGATATTTATCAATAGAAAGACCTCCACCAAAAGTGAATATCTTTTTATCTTCTATTGTATAAACACGACCTCTTCGCAAATGAAAGATCTTATTAGTAAGTTGGCCAACATCTGCTCCAAATTTTTGAACAGTAGGAAGAGCATCAAGAATATCAAAATTCTCGTGATTACCGTCAACAAAAAGAGTTGTCCATTTTTTTTCAGACAACCATTTTACCCAATATTCATCTTCTTTGCTCATATCCCATGGAAAACCAAAGTCTCCAGCTATAATTAAAAATCCTTCGAAAGTACGACCATCTACCCAATTTTTACCTGATAGTCTTTTCGCATCAATTGAATTGTGAATATCACCAGTAATTTTTATCATAATCTTCTTCTTTTCAAAATTTTATTACATAATGATTGAAATATCCAATCATTCGGCGCAATATGTCTATTATCTCGTGCCCATTTAGCATCATTTTCAATAGAACACATATGATAGATAAATTGAGATATCGCTCCACTACGACTTATTCCAGCCATACAATTAACTAATAAATTATACTTATTCTCTGTAATATTTTCATACTTAAGTATAAAATCAATAATTGATATTAACTGTTCGTTTGTTGGAAGCTGAATACAATCAATTCTATCACCATTGACCATTATTGTTGAAGGCCAAATGTCATCAAACTGCAATGATAAAATGTTGTTATATTTTCCACTTATTCCTAAATCAAACAGTGGTTTATCTTTTGAGCCACAAACTGAAATGAATAAATATTCAGGATTAGTAACTAATCCTAAGTTAACAATCATTTTTTCTCTTGATATTGCTTGAGACGAAATAATCATTGACTTGTCTGCTGAATGCAAACAAAATTAACCTCTTTAGTGGTTCCATTAACAAGAGGCTTAAGAGATTTACCTGCAGTTTGACACTCCTGAGCACTTTTAAATCCAACGATATGGTCACAAGTATTACTATTTCCAGATCCCATTGATCCTACATGGAAGAAAATAACTAATATCCAAGTTGTTATCATTGACTTGCCTCTTTCTTCCTAATAAGTTCTAAATGTTCTTTAATTATGAATTCTTCAAGTCCAGGATAAAATTCCTTAAATCTCCACTTAGAGAAACTAAAAAGCATTCTCTCATATGAAGGATAAGAGTCATAATTTTCCCAATATTTTCTCCAAAGATCAATCATTTCTTCTGAACGAAATGAATGGCATGAAAAATCAAAGTAAAGGCCAATATACTCAGATGCCTTCATTCCAGTTATTTTACTTGCCTTACTTCTGGCATTTGATATAATGGTATTTCGCATTAATAAAAAAGAAAATAAAATTAAAAAAATAAATAAAGATAAAAAGAAAAATAGTTCAATAGTCATATTATTTAATTACTCCAGGTTCATTTCCAACTTTAGGCCCAACTGGCTGATACATGTCAAACCCGAGAAAATAAATGGGGGGGGGCAATAATTGTTTCACAGAGAATAACACTCCAAACAATATTGCCAACAATAAGTTCATATTCAACATTAGGATTTTTCTTTTCATCCTTGTTGAACATTCCATATGTATCGTATGTCTTTCCGTTAATTACCTTTGTGTCTCCGCATCCTATTAAAGAAAAAATCATACATAAAATAACAATAAATGCAAATGTCTTTTTTATTTTTTAATTATTAGCTCCCTTTAGTTTTACCATAAAGATTCTGTTTCCGTTAGTTTCTTTCCAATAACAACCAATTGTAAAATTATGCAGTTCCGCTTCTTTTTTTGCTTTAGCTAAGATATCTTTTTCATTATCTGAAAAGCTCTCAGCTGTCTTAATTACTACAAGACTGTTACCTTTTTCTTTTAATGTTGCAAATAAAATAGATGTCATAATACTCCTTCAAGGACTTGATAAACTAAAAACAGTATTCATTTGCTTTTTTTGATTTTGATACGAGGAGGGATGTTACAGATGTTACGGATAAATCGAGGAAAACCATAGGAAGGGTTTTCTCCTGTTTTATCAAATAATTAATTCAATGTTTAACATTGGCCAAAAATAGCCAAAATTTCTTCTATAAAAGAGATTAAAGTAAGTTACAATTAATTCATAAATTTAATTTTCACATTAATCCTCTACCAATAGAATCACTAAGATTCAAGGAGCGATTAGTTTAACGTCACAATAGTAACATTCTCGTCTCCAAGTTCATCTTCTATTATTTGTAAGACTATTGAAGGTTCTCCTCCTGCAAGTCCACAACCAATCATTGGAAGGCCGATTCTATTACCATGATAAACATGCTTTATTATTCTCATACATGAACGAATTGCATCATAGTCTACTGGACATACTCCTCCAACATAACCATAATGAAATTGTGTATAACAATTGATAACAGTAAGACCAGGAATAACATTATCTGCTACTGTTATTGTACCAAGCTTCTCTTTATGTCCATGTTTAGACATAAGATCAGCTTGATAAACTTTTGGAAATCTTAACTTTAATTGAAGAGCAATACCAGCTCCCATAACTTTGAAGCAATTTGTTCCATGAGCTATTACATCAAACTCACCTTGTTCTGCAAGAAGGATAAGATTACCTTTTTTATATTTAAGACTCATATATTGTTCCTTTCATTAATCCCCACTACAACAAGCAGACATATGAGTAATTCCACCAGAATGACAAGAACAATGACACTCAGATCGCTTTGGTAATCCAGATGGGAAAGGCTTTTTAATATTCTCCCAACTTTTTAAGCAAAAATGAGTGCCACAAATAGCTTGATATTCTTCACCATATACATTCTTACATTCATTTATATGTTCACAATTTCCACAATTTGATTCCATTATCTTCTCCTTCTTATTAT
Organism: Petrocella sp.; assembly: GCF_059865615.1. NCBI lineage: Bacteria > Bacillati > Bacillota > Clostridia > Lachnospirales > Vallitaleaceae > Petrocella > Petrocella sp. Next base: position 25,743 of record NZ_JCBCDA010000069.1, read on the forward strand.
GTACCATATAATAGCTGTAGTCATAATAAGCAAATCAATCCAAAATGAAGAAAAAAGATATTTAATTATTTCAAATATTCCCATATTTTTACTCCTTAGGAAAAGTAAAAGTCTTAGGACAAGATAATAAATCATTATCCTCTTCAAGATAGTTTATCTGATAATTTCCCTTACATTCATTGCACTTTTTACAACATATTCCAGGCATTCCAGTAGGAATATTAATCATAATAGTATTTTTACCACAATTAGGACACCAATCTTGGTTAAATGCTTTATTGATTATTTTTCTCGTAATCTTTTGCACTTCAATAGACATAATAATCTCCTATTGATATTTATTTTTACTATTACCTTTATAACGACGATCACATTTAAAACTTAACATTGTATTCTCTTTACGTTTAGTCTTAGAAAAGATTTTCTCTTCAATAATTAAATCATTATCAAAGATATTTTTTCTTCTATTATCATCACGAACAGAGGTTAAACTCTTTTTATATTGTGAAGTCAAATGAAAGAATCTACATATTGGACAAGTATAAGGTTTTAGATACACATAAAAGGTATCTTTCATATATTTTGCATGAGATATTGCTTCACTCTCACTATAAAAAACATTCTTAATAACGCATGAGATAACTCTTTTATCGTTCATACTATTACTCACTATTAAGTTGTTTAATTATTGGCTGGAAAGGTACACCAGATTCGAAATGTCTTTCAGCACTATAACGTACACCATTACCAATCCAATTATCAGGATTATTAAGCATATTAGATTTAGTAGACTCATTTAATCCGACCCCACTACATGTAAATTGTTTGCCAAATTCATTTTCTAAAACAGGATAACCAAGATAATTCTTATCTCCCTGCTGAGGAATTATATCTACAATTGTTGCTGAATACCAATTATCAGTATCATGCTTAAACTTTAATTTAATTGGACGAGTATTCTCTTCACCAAGCTTCCAAGCAACAACACCATCAATACCTGATTCAGCCTTACAATGATTCCACATCTTTTGTTTAGCTTTAGGATTAATGGTATATTTAGGAATCTTGAACCTCATATCTTTTTCATGAATATTTTGCATAAGAACAAGCTTCTGATCATATGAAAGAGATTCAACATTTTTCCCTTCATAATTCACTAAATCATGAATATAAAGGTAAGGATTATAAGGAAGTTTTCTACTTCTAAATGGTAGACTATTTAAAATCTTATTTACATGAATAAGACCGTTTTCTCCTTTACACCATATCTCTCCTCTACCTTCGGCAAGAGGGGTATTAGGATTAACTTCTTTATCACATAACTTTAATCTTTGAGTATGTTCAATCTGAGTATCAACTCCATATTTTTTACGAAGTTTAGCATCAGGTCTCCAACTAAAAACTTGTAAATGTTTATGTCCAGTATTACTTTCAGTAATCTTCCATTCAACACCAGCACCATCTTTTTTAGTACTAATCAAATAAGAAGGATCATTCAAATAATCTTGAACATTCCTCTTATCAATCATCTTATGTTTACCAAAATTAATTGGCTTATGTAACTTTCTTATCATGAGAGCATTATTGTCCTTAGTGTCAACAAACACATAAGTACCTTCAACCCCCTCAAATATAACATGCATATTACCACCATGAGACATATTAACTAAACAATTTCCCTTAGAAAGAACCTTTGTAGTACCAGCTCCATAACCTTCTTTAATAAAAGCAGGATTAGGAACTTCATGAACATAATGTTTAGGTTGAATTATCCATCCAACCTTTTCATCAGGAGCAGGAAATAGTCCTAAGAAACCTTTCTTAACATTCCCTTTAGAAGGAGTTCTAGCCATTCGATATACTTTATCACCAATAATGATACTAAAATCATTATGAAGATGATTAGAATTATGTTCCTCAATATAATAATTTCCATCAATCCATTCATTAGGATTAATATCAATATCTTTTAACTTAAGAGGAAAACGCTTCTCAATAGGACTATCACTATCATAATCCTCAATGATGACATTCTCGACATTCTCGACAACCATTTTCTCTCTATAAAACAAATAAGGAGACTTCCTCTTCTTAATACGACTAATAATAAGAGGCTTTATAAAAGAAGAACCAAACTCTTCATATACAGTAATAATAATAGCACTAACAAGGAAAAGAGACTTACGAATAATACTCATAAGAAAACTCCTTTCATAAAGCTAAACAATAATAAGAATAAACCTTATTAATACTTAGGGGAAGAAATGATAAAACTCAACTCCCGTAACAGCAGTAGAGACTGTAGATACAATCAAAAGTAATTGATTCATCCTTTTATCAAAAAGAACAGCTTTCTGAATAGACTCATTATTCCTCAAATTAGAATACCTCTGCAACAAAACAGGATTATTAATAGGATGAGATATCTCACAAAGAAGATATAAACAATATCTCAAATTAATAAGACAAAGAGTCCCAAATAATATTAATCTAAATAAATCCATAAATTACTCCTTCTTAGTGGATAGGAGAATAGTCATTGTCATAAAAGTTACTATGATTATTAAAAGAATTAACCATAGAATTATCAATATCGCGACTTGAAATAAGAATAGCAGTAAGAGTCTTAGAACAGAGAGGAGAAAGATCAAGAGAGTATAAACTAATAACTGCTTGTAATGAATTCTTTAAATCAGGATCAGAAATTGATTGAATAATTTCAAGTATAGAAACTATATCAGATTCTTTTTTAGATAATGACATAAATGAAATAATCCTTTATAAACAAAGAGTTAATTATATTGAGATTTGTATAAACCAGTTTTATAAGAAAGTAATTCCCTTGTAGAATGTCTCCTAACTATAGATACTTTATGAGTTCCCATAGAAAGAACAGCAATAACAGGAATTTGATTACAGTGACCAAATGACCAAATGGCATTGGGGACTACAATTGGATAATAAGAAGACATAATAAGTACTCCTTAATAGAGGGAAAGGCTAGATAGAAAAGATCTGAGATGGAAGAGGATGGGAGAATCCTTCATTTTGTGCCTCTTTTCAAAGAAAATAGAGGCACAAATACCCTTTCCTATCATACCACAACCGACCTAGTAACGTAAACAATATTTTGTATATTTCTTGTCGATTTCATGAATTATGATAGGAATTAAGATAACTGCGAATATAATTGACAGTTCTCTTACAGTATTAAACATAATAACAGCACCTACAACAAGTAAGGTGCCTATCAATGCGTTTCCAACATCAGCAAGAATACTATCATCCCGAAGCTTTAATTTACGGTTTAAGATAGATGAGATAGAAGATATAGCAAGAGTCTCTACTATCCATGATGTAGGGTTTAATAATGCTTTTCGTAACCATAAAGCGCCCAATCCAATACTAGCCATTATCTTTACAGCAGCCTTAGATTTGAATGGACACTTAATGAGTTCCCAGTATTTAGATAAGAATCTTCTGATGGTTCGAAATAATTTCATTATATATCTCCTTATAAAGAAGGGGAGAACCTCAAAAATAGAAGCTCTCCCCTAATTTATTTATCTTCCTTGCATTTTGAGACGAAGAATTTCTTTGCGTTCTTCACGTTCAAGGATCTCTTGTTCACGACGAGTAATTTCTTCTTTGAGTTCTTCAAGAGATTTCTCATCAGATTCGAGACCACGAGCTAGGAGGTTATTGCCAATACCGGTAACCTTATCTTTGGCAGTGCCGAAGAGACCTTTGAAGCCGAAACCAACGCGTTCAACAACAGAGAAATTAGAAGCAGCTTCACTGTTATCGAGGTTTTGGAATTGTTCAACAGTTTTGGTGATTAGCTTACGATAAGCGGGATCGCTGTTGAAACGAGCTTCGTCGATTTTGATCATGGTTTCGAGGTTAGTTTTGTTAGGCATGATAGATACTCCTTTTCTTTGGGTTAGATTTGTTGGAAGAACTTAACTGCTTCAAGAGTAGAAACATTTAGATTACAGGTGAGGCTATCATTTGGATGTTTAATGATGATTGTTATTTGCATATCTTTACTGTAATGTTTGGAACTGACATTACTCTTTATGAAGTGTTTGATCCTCATTAAGGAAATAAAGATCATAGCATTTCTCCATTTTTTTTTAATGAAGTTCATAGCTATCTCCTATTTGTTCGAAGTTTAACTTGTCTAAATTTATTTTCAATTGTGTATTTTGAATGAATACAACAACTAAAGAAGAATGACCATATTGCACAACTGATGGCAATCATCATTGCGAGAACTCCACCTCCGAAACTAGCTAGAAATGAAGATAATATACCTGATAGTAAGACATCACCTATGACTGCTCTTTTCCAACTCATATACCATATTTTAGTAGGAGTATTAAGGAAGAGTTTTCCTACTAGCTCTAAGCTAGTTATCCATATGGCATAATATATACCACATAAAATAAATCCAGCTATGATAGCTATTATTACATTATTATTCATATAATCTCCTTTCGGAGAATAGATTTAAAAAAGCCCATTTCCTATATCTAGGAGAGTAGATGGAATGGGCAGAGGTAATTAATTAAGACTCTTCTGAAGGAGTTTCTTTAGTTTGAGTAGTTGTTTCTTCTTGTTCATTACAATAGTTAGTAACGAATTTTACGAAGAGATTATGTCTACTTTCAACTACTTTAATTGTTGCGATGAGATTTTTGATGAGAGGAATGGTAAGACCGATGACATCGACGTACAGGTCATAACATTCAGCGATAAGAATAGAAGGAATTTCCATGGTAATATTACCTAAGAAATCAATCTTAACTGTTACGCATTTGTCTGCACTGATATCGATGGTTGTATTTTGAGCAATTGCTTTATTGATTTTATTGCTGAGTTCTTCTGCGATGACGTTTTTTACTTTGCCATCATTAGTGAAGCATTCAAGAAGGCATTCTACACGATTGAGAGTCTTAACGAGTCCTTTTGCTTCTGCGTAAGGGATAATAATCTTCATTGTCGTATCCTTCTGTTAGGGTTAATTTTTATAATATTAAACAGTATATAAGGGATTATATACTCTTTAGTAGAGAGGAGGTTTGTATGTCTCGGACCATCTGACTAGTACTAGATGGTTCTCCTCTCAATACCTTCTGCCTTGACTTATCAAACTAGTCCAAGGTGTCTCAGGACTTTCTGGAACTTATTTGCACTTAAGAAGGTTTAACTTTTTTATTACTAGATTCTTTTCATTTGTGATGAGAGTAATCAAATCTTTAGGGTATCCTTTGCGATGCTTGATTGCTTCTTCATACCCCAAAATTAGCCTATGTTTGTAATCGAGTAATTCTTTCTGTGCAAACTTAGCAGCAGTAGGATTTTTAATTATTAATTCATTTACTTTTGAATTAAGTTCTAATCCCCTTTTAGAGTGGTTACCAATATTTCTGATAAATTCGATCTCATTTTTCTTAGTATACTTTTCTACTTTCTGTATTTCTCCTAGTGATTGCATTGATATTTCCTCTGTATAATATTATTCTTGGATTGGCATAGTCTCAATGAGACTGTTAATCTTTTGTATTCTGATTGCTTTCTCGATATCAGGACAAGCAACCTTGAAGATGTTGTGTTCAACCCAAAGTTCAGCAGCACGACGTAATTGAACTTCTTCAGTAATAAAGAAGAGTTCATTTTGATACATTATTAGTTTGGCAATTGGATAAAGAGTTGAGAGAATTGCTAAAAGAGACTCAGGTGTAATTTTGAGTTCTGCAGCAAATCTATCGATGAATGGGGTGGCAGAGATTATAGTTACATCTTTATCACCATGTTTAATTTCACAAGTACGAATCATGATATTGCTCCTTTTTTGGAAGATATGGTCCATAAATAGAAGCTGTTCAGTATCCGTATATATTTAGGTTACTGTGTTCAGGGGTTCTTATAGTCTTAGGACAATGTAAAGAAAAAGGTAGCCCTTATTCGGACTACCCTTTTCTTTTGAGTTACATGGTTTCTGGGGGAAGTTCATCTCCTGAGACGACTGTTACTGTAGCTGCGCTGGTTTTATTCTTGGCAGCTTTAATGACGGTATTGCCGGTACGACCTTCGAGCATGGACGGTATGGGCATAGCTGAGTCTTCATGTGCGTCGAGAATCTCAACGTCATTTAACTCCCATTGATCTTGAGTTACTTCAAGACCGGTTGTGGTATCTTCCTTGGTCCAGGGATTGTTACGCTCACCGGAGTATTTAACATCGACGATCTCCCCGATAAACAACTTATCGAAGATGTCAAACAGTTTGGTGCCCTTGTTTGCGACTACGCGTTTGCGTCCACAAACAGTGTCCAACGTTACGTTCATCAGAACGCCGTTCTTGGTTTCCGTTCCGCCCTTAAAGACGATACGGCAACCGAATAGTGCTGCGTATTTTTCAGCCATCTGGTTCCTCCCTTATGAGGGTTAAAGTTTTGGATCATCATTTGATCCATAAATAGCAATCAATAACGTAAATAAATAGATATGTACTTAGTCCGAAAATAGATAAAATAAGTTAATGTGGTATGGTTTAGGATTGTGGTCAATTGTTTGGTAGCCTTAATTTGACAGCAATTATCTCTGTCACTTGGCCGTACAATTGTCCATCTTCCATTCAAAGAAATACTAAGGCACTAAGCCAAATACTTCTCCATAAGAAGACAGACGGTGTCCACATACACACATACGAGGCTGTTTAAAGCACTAAGCTAAACAACACCTTAGAGTATGTAGACAAAAAAAAGCCCTCGATGTTCTGAGGGCTTTAATTGTATTATAATTGATCTAAGTGCCTAATGGTTAGGCATCAACATCCTCCATATTATCATCATTTGCAATTTCAACATCTACATCCTCCTCTTCTGCAGGAGGTTTGATCCCCTTCAGCTTATCGATAAGGTCGAGTAACTCCTCATCCCCATTAGCGTAAAACTCAGCAAAACGAACGATAAGAGACTTCTTGAAGATCCAGAAGACCCCACCAGCTTTCTTGATTGTGTCATGCTCTCCAGATTGAGTAGTAATCTCACGATACTCAAACTGTTTCTTACCAACATTCAACAGCATCATATACATAACACTATCAAATGCCTTCTCGAAAGCAGGATCTTCTCTCTTGGCAAAGTACCGCACAGTGAGAATGTAACACAACTTCTCAATGTAGCCAAGATGATGAATCCCAGTCTTGTCATCCCAACCACCGTAGCGTTTGGCAAGATCAGAGAACTCAAGACGACGAGCCTTTGGATCATCAGCAAAGCGCTCACCAATATCATGAGCCTCAATGCCATACCCCATATTGCCGAGTAAGGGCTTCTCAGACTCACTATCACCGCTAATGATGACACGAGTAAAACCCTCAAGATCAGAAACAAACTTATTCCTGAATGCAAGAGGAATCTTTGCAAGCTCAATACGGAGAGCTTCACCACTCTTCTTTTTGAGCGGAATGATTTCACTCTCATGAGTCTCAAAGTTAATACCCTTGAGTTCATCGAGGATCTCACTGAAGCAGTTATACTCAGGATAAGTATCCTCAATATTGTTGATTGCTCTACAGATAGCAATCATCATATCAGAAAGACGAATAGGAAGATCATTCCCTTCTTTATCCTTCTTCTCGATGCCACCATCCTTACGAAGAGCTTTAGCGAGAGCAGGAAGCTTAGAAACCTTAGGCATAAAATATCCCTTAAGGAATTTCTCCTTCAATTCATCAATAGTTATTGAACTCTCTCCAACAGCAGAGACCCATTTCATATTATTGATTTTATCTTGGGCGAAATCCCCACCATCATCAATCTCTTCCTGGCTCATAGGGTCATTCTTAATCCAACGAATGACCTGAATAGTGCGTAAGGCATTATCAACATTACGAGTATCCTGATATGACTGGAATATCGCATGCATACGATCACGAATCAGTGAGCAAATGGAATCATACTCGGGAATATCTCCTTCAGTTTCAGGCTTATACTTACGATGACCTGGGAGATAAAACTCATCGACTGACTTGGTGAAATAGATGCCATCCTTATCACCATCAGAGTCTCCAAACTTATCACGCTGATTGATATGCGACTGTATCATAATGTCGCGAGTACCATTGAACCCAATGATAAAGTTTCCTTGACGGTTACCAGATCCGACAACTGGATTTCTATCGAGTACAAGGTCTTCACCATTATTATAGTGTTCCATCAGCTTGTTAGTAGGAGGGGCAATAACGAACTTCATAGGACAACCTGTCTGCTTCTCATACCATAGCTCGACTAAGTCAACGACGGGAATCCCCAATGAATAAGAAGACATCTCACCTACCAAGCACTTAAACACATGCTGCTGAAGGTAAGTATAGCAGATTGTGCGAAAGATGTTATTGAAACTCTCCACACGAGGGACACGAAGAATGCCATCTGCCCCACGGGAGCTGAACAGCAACTTGAAGATATCATTGCTATATTCCTCAAGAATAATATCATCCTTCTTTCCGTCATGATCCTTCAGCTTGCCCTCAAGGAGAATCTTAGCGAGGGCATGTGATTGAAAATCCATCGCATCTTTGAGGATACGAGCACGCATAATGGAGCCCTTATTACGGAGGAGAGCCTTAGTAGTCTCTACAGCAAGACGCTGACCCTGTTTCCCAATAGATGAAGTCCCATCCTGCTGCTGGACAGATAAGAACATGAAATCTTCAGGGGAACGAATAGCATAATTACCATGCTCCCAATCAGATTTCTGAGTTTTGATATTGTACAAAGGCTGGAGGATATCACAGCTCTCTGGATCAATATCATATATAGCACAAGCAACCTTAAACCAGTAAGGAGAAGCGACAAGCAACGCTTTCTCAAGAGGGCCAGATGTGGCTTCACCATGAACGTTTTCACCGCCAAGAACATCAACTGTTGTGCGCATTTGAACGCCAAACGCACGTTGCTTCTTAGCAGCCTTTCCTTTCTTAGTAGCAATCTTGCGAGCCTTAAGCGATTCATAGAAAACATATCCATTCATGAATGCCGGCCCGTCAAGAACATCAATGCCCCAAGCATTAGACTCATTAACATCCGCTAATTCAGGGTAAAGCTTCTTAGCTTTAGTAATGATATCTTTAATCTTTAGCCTTTCAACATACTTCACTTTAACCGCAGAAACACCAATTCTCTTATCTCCCTCATCCTTTTTATACGCATAAACAACCGTATAATTAGATGGAGAATAAGAAGGAGTCAATTCCTTAAATGGATCAGATCCAAATTTATGTTTAAGGACATCCTCAAAATCCTCCTGTTTGCCTTGAAGGAGAACCATCGGAGCCTTCTCCGTCTTTGTCTTGCCAAGGATAATACAGCCTTTCTTCCCATAAGCATCAATAAGGTAATTATAAATCGTCTGCTTGGTGAGATCATCTCCTTGGCAGAAGTGAACTTTGAAGCGAGGATCCATAATGAACTTCTGATAGAAGTACGTATTAGGATTCACCTCAACAGTATGCTCCCTCCATTTAGCATGAACATTCCCTTCATCATCGTGAACGAGAGTCCACTCAATCCCCTTGATAGCCTCAAGATACGTCCTGAACTGTCTGATGTCGAAGCAAAGATGCCCATCCTTGACACGATCATCGATCTCATTCTGGATCATGGGGAGACCATCAACCATCTCGAAATCGAATCCGCAAATGTCGAGCTTGTAACCATTGCGGAGCTTGGGGTTACTGGCCTGATGCTGCGCCAGCGTCTTACCCGTCTTCTGGACGAGTACGTGGGAGACCATCGGTGATCCTCCATACCTCATTTTCTTTTCCTCCTTGTTAGTGTCCCCAGTTTCCGGAACTGGAACCGGTGCAGTGACTGGTGCCTCCTCAAGTGTAATTTCGAGAAGGGTCTTCAGAGCATTCATATACAGCTCCATTTTCTTGGTGTCCTCCCCTTGTGTGGCCTCGGCAATCTTCTCCTTGATCTCCTTCGAGGCAAGAGACGCATTGTTCGAGTTCTTCAACAGAATGTTACGGACGAGACGCTCACAACTCTTGATACCAGACATAACTACCTCCAAAGTCCTAATGTTTTACTCCTGTCCCACACTTCGGAATTACGGACATTAGAGTGCATTAGAACACACATAAAAAAAAGCTAGGCAATGAGCACCTAGCTTTTCGTAATACATGTTACATTACAATCAAGTCATCGACATTCTATCCAGCCGTATATCTTACTACTCTAACTATTAATCCTTTCTTCTTTGCAATATCAATCATGTGTCCTGTGCCCTTGGATTCACCATCCCAAAATGCAATGAGTCCATCAGAGCATTCAGCCATCTCAGTATTACGAAGGTAGCCAGCTCTCTTCCCGTGTTGCTTCCAATCAGCAGGCATCTTAATTAACTGATACCCTTTCTCTTCAGCATATCTAATGGCTAATGTATCGGCACCACTAGCGCAACCAGAGACGATAGTAATATCAGGAACCTTAGTGGTAAGTATTGCATCACATTTCTCCTTTAGCAGATTATAGTTATCGAAGTTTCTACCACCAGCAATAATCACACGAAACCCTCTTGTGCTCTTATTAAAGACAGTATTATCCCATTCAGCATGACCTCCACAGATAGGACATTTCCAGAATGCATCAGAGCTAGATATATGATCCATATACTGATCATGTGTCAGATACAATCTATCTCCATTATTACATCCACTATTGCAGATAACTGCATACGGTCCTTCAATCTCCCAATCCTTCATAACTCTTACTTCAGCTTTCCCACATTTAGGGCAACTGTCATCAGTCACTAAATGAGTCTGCTCTTCAAACTTATTACCACATTTCTTACACTTGAATAAAGCCATCTCTTCCTCCACATAGTTGTCGATTACTTTAGCCATTATGTCACCATGACATGGGCTGGGCTTACAGAAACACACAAGATTCATACCTTTAATGGCAAGCACATTCTTCTTAAATTCAGAACTACTTGTCATTTCTTTTATGAGCCATTCTTCATAACAAGGCAACGTAGAGCCGGCATCATAATGATGCTGTTTGCAAATAGGGCAACGATAATCACCATATTTACCACTGATATGTATCGGATTACCAAAATAACATGGTCTCCCAATGTATACATAACTATCAAATTGTATACCATCGACTTTCTTGAAACCGCTAGGAGAGTCCTTTATACTGATTACTTTAGTAGACATTTGATTTAATCCTTTTCTTAATTTTTCCGTAAGATTGATTCAGATAGATTGACTTTGGCATTCCAACATTATACTAAGTCAATTATGGAAAAGACTGAATAAAAATCAGAAATCACGATAGAATCTTAATGCATTATTACAATATTCCTCAGTATTATATGGACCACTCTCACAAGTCCATGTTTCATCATAAAACCACCATGTTCCATCTTTATGCTGGTGGATTGGATCAGACTCAGATCTGAGAATGCACTCTCCATTCTTAGGATATGCAAAAAGAGTTTCTTTTCCACATTTTGGACAGCAGTCATCAGAAGCATCATCCGCTTTTTCATAAAACCAATAATTACATACTGAGCATTCGAATTTAGTCATTACCTTTTCCTTCCTTAGTTAAGAATTGCTTCTTACAATACTCATCGAACTCATCGTCCATCTTCCGCCACTCAATAAGAACCTCCTTTCTATTAGTATTGTAACCCATCTCAGCAGCCTCATCAAGAGTCTGAGCTACTTCAAATCCTCTTGCCCACCCATCCTTTATAATCTCAATGAGTGGTGTTCCGTCACGATAGACCTTAGCCATGATCGATCTCCTTTCCCTTAGACAAACACCATGCTTCACATTCTTCCAATACAACAGTAATAACATAAATATTCGAACTGCTGCTATACGGAGCAACGCAAGTGTTGATATTTATTACATTGCAAGGCATATGATTGTTGATGAATTCTTCTGCCTCAGATGAAACTGCTTCAGGGTTCATTCCTTTAAAGATTTTTACTTTCATCGTAGTTCTCCTTTTGGTTAATAGTTACTTACTAGACTCTTCATGAATAAGAGTCGCCTCTTTGACGATCAACCTAATAGTCTCATCACGCTCCCATGCTGTCATAGGAAGAGCTGTAGAGCGAAGCATGTTAGCCATCATCACGATTTTGGAAGACTTGGCTTTGATAATTTCTGCATTCATGATTTGTACTCCTTGGTTAGTTGTTAATTTGTTCTTCAAGTTTATTTGTATAATTAATTATTGCATCTCTAAAGAATTTAATTATTCGCTCAATTGATCTTGTATCAATATCTCTGTCCACACTCTTCGCAATATTTACATACACGCTAAGTGTAACAACCCATGATACAAGACTATTTATCTCCATCCAATCGCCAACTTCTTTATCCTCAGACTCAACTGCAATTGTGTTGATTAATTCATTAATCAATCCTTTCTCTCCAAGAAGATCAGCAAAGTCCCTATGATAATCTAACTCAAACCTTTCACTCATCTCGACGTAGCAATAAAGGAATCCTCTCATTTCCCTTAGTGAGGCCTCATACTCTGACCAAGAATATCCCTCTTCCAGCATATCAAAATCAAAGAAACTTACCTTAATCATAATTATACTCCTTGGTTAGTTGTTATAGATGAATTGTTTATCATAGAGTCATCATATCTCTAGTACGATTAGGCATTGAAACCCAATCGTTTGAGTTCAGTCTCCCATTCAGTCAGGACAGGCTCGACTTTCTTTGTACCAGCAGTCTCGATGACATGCTTGGTACGCTCTTGACGAATTGCCTGACGCTGTGCAAGAGTGCGCTCGTTCCCGTTATAAGCAGGAACACCTTTGAGTACCTGTGCAAATGGCTTAAACATAACAATTACCTCCTAAGTTAATGGTCACACTATTGTGACAAAAAAAAGCCCTCAAACAACAAGGGCTTTTCTTTGTCACTACTTAGTAGAATTTGGCAAGGTAATTCGTAATACGAGGATCAATATAAACTAACTCAGTCCCATTGATGAAGCATTCACCAACTATAGTGATTGCGTCACCAGCGACGACCCTCTCTGCAAGACGGACATCCTCAATAAAGAGGAGAACCGTTCCATCAGTGCCAAGGAGTGCTACTTCCTTGACTCCCATAACCTCAATCAATTGAACTTCTTCAATGGTAACTACCCTCATGATACTCTCCTTTGCTGATTCACAGCTTGCAAGATATTAATGTTATTACTTAATGATGTAAACAAGCTTACCATCAATAACTGTAAAATAGCCTTTCATGATGTTCTCCTTTGCTGATTCACAGCTTGCAATTAGAATGGGGTTTCTATATCTTGTACAAATAGTGGTGCTAGCATCGCAACAGAGCCCTTAGCTTTAAATTCATAGCTCTTCCGTACGAGCTCTACCACCTCCTCACCAAATACCTTACGATCATCACTAACCACCTTATTAAATGCATACATATGCTGCGTATGGTGATTAGGCCCAAAGCCCAACGTCGAATGTATACCATCTTTGATTATGTCAAAGACGACATAAATACCCCTTAAGCAGAGATCAGTATACATATGCACACAATGTCTCTCTCTGCTACCAACCTCATGCAGATCCGCAGGAGATTGAACTAATCTTGCTATGAATCCATCCTTCTCTATATCAGAGATTTCCTTGACATATGGAAAAGGACTAGGTCCATACCTACGAGCTAAGAGCAGTCTGGACGCTCTGTCATGCTCTTCTTTGATCTTCCTATAGCTCCACTTAGGATTAAACTCAAGCCCTAGCTGTTTAAGCATATTCTTTGTATCACAGATATCACTAGGAGCATTTTTAAGTGCCTCAAAGTCATACTTATTCAAGGGCTTCCCCTTAATAAGCTCAGTTACAATGTTCTTACTATTATCACGAAGGCCATAAATAGAGAAAATGGCCTTTATCGTACTTATATGGCCCAGTAGAGTCGAAGGAATCTCCTGAAGTTTAGATACGAAGTATCGAAACTTTTCTTTCCATTCACTAATGTCAAAATTATGCCCAGTCGAATAGGCGGCATACGCAACTAACTTAACAATTCTATCATTCCTAGATCTTGAGTTCTTACAAATACTCTTCCATAGAGCACTGCCGAGAACCCGTCTAGCATCCTGAGATGACAGACTAAATAATGCAAAAGCAGAGACATTAGTTATTCTATCAGCATCATACTCACGGAACAGATGGGCATTAGCAACAATCCTCCTTATAAGACGTTTCTCATTATTACCTGAATAAAATCTACCAAGCCTATCAATAATTTTCTGATTAGGCTCAATATATGCCCTGTAACAGGCTCCATTGAGCATTCTTGAAAATACTTTTGCACTACATCCCAATTTATCACCAACTGCTTTCCATGCAGCTATGATCTCTTTGGACTTGTACATGTTGCTAATATTAAGTCCTCCGAAGTAAAAAGCCACACTAAGTGGAGTATAATAGTCATACTCAACCACAGTTGACTGATTAACAACAACTTTACCGCCTACTACATCAATTGGTGTCATAACTCTCTCTCCTCTTAATTATTAATACGTTGTTTGTTTAACTCTGCGATCTCTTCTTTGGTCCATATCTTAACAGGACCAGTATTCTCAACTTCCTTTAGTGCGTGATAATAAATACCACTTAACACCCCAATAATTCTAGCCTCTGAACTTGTCGATAGATTGTTTAAGGATACTTTCATGTTGCCCTCACTTTAGTTTAGGGTTACGATGAAATCTATACTGTTTGACGGTATAGATATAATCGCTCTCAAGATAGACATGCATGCCTATCCTACATTGTTCAAATTTCTTATACTCTGGATCAGAAGGGAACATTTGAACTCTAGACCCATCTTCGAACAGAACATTTAACCTCGTAGAGCTCTTAAGCTTTTGCTTAAGAACTCTCATAACAGTGTGTCTCATAATCATTTTGATACCTCCTAACCGTTAGAAAGTAACTCAAGGATCTCTGATCTAGTCCAGAGACGCTTCACTTTGCACTGACACTTGTTGCCAGAGCAAACTGGACCCATGCCGATCTTCATGCTACCATATACAACTAGATGTCTTCCGCAACAGGAACACTGTTCCTGAAACGAATACTTCTCTTTGAACAGTTGGACGAGATTCTTAGCGAGCTGCTTCCGCTCATAAGAATCACGCCCAATACTAAATGCAATTGCACTAGCCCAGCTTGGAACATTCTGTTTAATAGACATAATATATACCTCCAGCTGTTGGTTAACCCTATGACCTATCTAGCACAGCGTGACTAGACAGAGAGGGGTATTAGTGGTTAGTTATGCTTCTCCACCAGTGCAGACCCAATGAAGGCCTTCACCTAGAAGGGCGATAACCCCACCAATAAGGATAAGGAGAAATCCTTTAGCACCTCATAATCACTGCTTGCAAGCTATGAGTCTGGTGGCACGAACCACCCTCCCTTTCTCATCCCTTATCGCAGTCTCCCCCGTATCAGGGGAAAACACATCCTCCCTTCCCTCGCAATTATCG
>NZ_JCBCDA010000105.1:0-36419 GCF_059865615.1 Petrocella sp.
AACCGACTTAATACAACCTTGATTAAAGGGTCAAAACTAAGTTTCACTAAATTCGCCTACCATATGTAGATTACGTTGATACATTCATAACTACATATGGTAGGTGAAAGTTCAACTATATAGTTTTGACGCCTTAACCAACCTTTTAATATTCTATCATGAGACTTCTAATGGCCGCCATAGAACCCATTTTCTCTTTTTGGTCTTTACAGTCTTCCATTACTTCCCGGATATATTTTTCAATTTCTTCTGGGCTTTTGTGAAACACACTTAATACACTAAGGATATTGGCTTTGCGAGCTCGTTTTTGCCATCTACCATCTTTTTGGCTGATATGGTCTAGTTTTTTAATGAAGGCTTCTATATGTGTCATTAATAATGGCGTATCAACTATTTCTAGGTCTTCTAATGGATTTGTCAGAGGTGCAAAATAGCTTGATGACATGAGCGTATGTATTTTTGAAAGACCATCTATTGCTTGTGCCAGATTAAGATTAATTATTTCATTTGAATACCCTTGCTTGATTTCATGGATTAATCCATCCCATCTGCTATTATCCACGCGCTTGTCTTCAAAACTGATACTGAGGGTATCCAGTTGGTTCACTAAAAATGCATCCACGATATGCTCTTCGTGGCGTCTTTTATGCATATACTTAATGGTTTCTACAAAATGATCTCGTATTGCTTTTTTTTGTTCATAGCTTTCCTTACTTAAACAATTAAGAATCCCCAAAATGTTATTTATTATCCTTACCCCATATGTATAAAGACTTACACAGGATTCCAATAATCTTTTTATCCTTTCCACCTCTTCAAATAACCTAGATACCTCTGCTTCTTCTATATCGTTCTCATACAGTTTTTCAAATGCTTTTATATCCTCGTAAACGGATGTCATTACTAGGCCATATCCCTTGACCAATTCAGGCGCATAGGTTTCTTCCATATAAATCAGATAATTATCGATATCCTTCTTATGCATACCTGTCAGACCCAATAAAGCCTGTTCAATCCATTCTTGGAACCTGATTTTGCTCATACGAATAGGTAATTGTCCATATACAGACTTGATACGATTGTTGATGGTCATATTATCTTCATATTCAAATAAATATGCCATTATTTCCATGACCAATTGGTCATCTGTACTATGTCTTTCTAACATTTCCCTTTCAGGATATTTTCTTCTAAGAATATATTCATATTGCTTGATCTGATCATCATAGCCTGCGAGTACGGCCACCTGATCTGATAAGATATCTCTATACTTACCTAACCTATATATGATAGCTTCTTTTTTCTCTATAGACGGAACCAACCATTTCTCCGGTTCTGACATGGTTTCTTGAATGTCTATTATTATTTCTTTTAATTGTAAGTCCTTCTCCAGTAATTTCTTTGTCTCATGTTCACCTATGACTTCAATAAATGTCAGGTATTCCATGACAAGATTGGAAGCTAAGAATTCCAAATAATGAGACTGTCCTTCTGCAACAATTGTTCTCAAAGTAGTCTCAAAATTTTTTTGACTTTTCATTGATTTTTTCAAGGTATCTATTGTCTTCATTCTATACCACCTTTGTTGTTTTTTCATAGTGTATCAAGGTATATATTAGCATACAATTATGATATAATCTAGGTGAAATACATAACCCTTTCCTAGTGACCGGCAAGCTATAATACCTTGAATGGAGTAATCTCGTGGAAGAAAAAGAACTGTACCCAGCAATAAAAGCTTTTTTTCAATCTCAATCTTATGACGTTTTTGGTGAAGTCAAAGATATTGATGTTGTTGCCAAGTCCGGTGATAATATCGTTGCAATCGAGTTAAAAACATCTCTGAATCTTGAACTCATACTTCAAGGTTCTAAAAGGCAACGCTTAACAGACGATGTCTTTTTAGCCATACCAAAGCCAACTGGTCGCATGACAAGAGGTAAATCTTTTAGGGATAAACTTCATCTCGTTAAGCGACTTGGACTTGGCCTTCTTTATGTTGACACATCTCTTAATCCTAATAAAGTGATTGTGGCTTTTGAACCCAAACTGTTGGATATCAAACTAAGTCAACAACGTTTCAAAAAAAAACGAGAAACACTGTTCAAAGAGCTTGAAGCGAGGCATACCGATTACAATGTCGGCGGAAGTCGAGGTAAGATTATAACCGCCTATAAAGAGGCCTCATTAAGAATCTTAAAAATATTGGAAGACGGCTTACCCCATACTACCAAAGATATTCGTCATTTATCCGGAATCAAGAAGTCCACAACCATACTATATAGAAACCATCATGGTTGGTATGAAAATGTTAAACGCGGTGTTTATTGTATCAGTCCTCAAGGAGAAAAAGCACTAAAAGAGCATGCGTTGATTATCAAAAGCCATCAAGATATCTAGCCTTGATGGCTTTTGATGTTTTTCCTATCAACCCTACTATTATTACCCTTGTTTTATCTCTATTTGAATTTATCTTTGAATTTTGCAAATACATTTTCAAGACTTGTTGTGGCTTCTTGATTATCTGAATATGCCTTTAAGTCCACTGCCGCTTGTTCATTTTTTGCTGCTTTAATACTAAGTGCTATTTTTTGTTTGTCACTGTCAATGTTGAGGACTTTGACTTTGACCTTGTCACCCACTGTCAATACATCTTGTGGTTGATTAATACGATCTTCACTAATCTCTGATATGTGTACAAGCCCTTCAATGCCATCGTTTAATTTTACAAACGCTCCGAAATTCATCAGTCTTACAATCTCTGCTTCATAGACCTTACCAATACCATAATACTCAAATATATTGTCCCATGGGTTGTTATCGATGTTCTTTAGCCCTAAAGATATCTTTCGACTTTTTGTGTCGACTTCATTGACATAAACTTCAACAACATCCCCTTCTTTCATAACTTCTGAAGGATGTTTTATGCGCTTCCAACTCATTTCATTAATATGTAATAAGCCATCTACACCACCAAGGTCTATGAAAGCCCCAAAGTTCATTAATTTTTTGACTGTTCCGGTGAATACTTGATCTTTTTTTAGATTCTCAAAGAAATTTTCTTTTGCTATTTCTCTTTCTTTTTTGTCGATTTCTTTATGAGAAATAATGACTTTACGATCTGATCTATCAAAATCAACCACTTGTACTTCTAATTCTTTTCCTACAAATTCGCTCAAGTCCGCCACATAGGCTACGGAGATCATTGAGGCAGGCATAAAAGCTCTTACACCTTTAATATCTGATAAAACACCGCCTTTAACCACTTCGGTGATGGTTGTCATAAAGCTTGTTTTATCCGTAAAATATGTTTCTAACCGATCCCATACAATGATTTGGTCTGCCTTTTTTAATGATAACCTTACATTGCCTTCACCATCATTGGTGCTTAGCACTTCTGCCTTAAGTTCATCGCCGACTTGATATACTTCTCCTATCGGTTGGCCTGGTTTAAGGTGCAGGTCTTCTCTACCAATGAGGCCGTCTGCCACATAGTCTAAGTTGACGATGATCTCATCCTCATTCACACTGATAATGCTACAGTCCACAATGTCACCTGTTCCAACACGTTTCATGGAAGCATCAATTTCTTTAGCATAATCGTCCATGCTTTCAGTCTCCAATTCAAGTGATTCCGGTGCCGCTTCTACTACATCTGTTACATCTGTTTCTACTTCTTCAACTACAACTTCTTTTACTTCTTCTTTTACTTCTTCTTCTGCTTCAACTTCTGCTTCATTGGAATCAATCGGTGTCTCTAAAGATTCTTTCTTTTCTGAGTCAGCCTGAATTTCCAGTTGCTCTTTATTCATATCTTCCATTTTGTGCCCCTTCCTACTTTCTTGGTGATTTATTTATGACAAACAAATCACCTACACTATTCTATATAATACCTTATAATCAAGGATTTGAAAACCCTTAGAATCAATATTGAAAAATCAACGTTAATTCATCTTTCTTCATTCATTCATGGTTCTTCCTGTTTTCTTTGATCATAAGATGCATCATAGGGTATGGGTTATTTTTCCGGTACCTGTTTTGGCACACCCCAAAAAATCTCGTCCTTCTAATAAAGGTGGAATTGCTTCTTATTAAGGAAGGTATTATCCCTAAATTATTAAATTTCATTGCTTAACTATGCCAATCTTTTATTATTTTCGTCATCTTGTAACTTTTTTCTTTATTGCGTTTATATTATAGCATTAGATGATCCATTACTCAATTAAAATACTTTCTACCTATCCCTAGAACAAAGAGGCTACGCCTCGTTTTGCAAAGCAAATTGTTCCGGTAGGAAAGATTTCCTTGATTTTTAATGCGACGCTTCAACGCATTAACATGGCATATACTTTCCTATAGTAGAACAAAATGCAATAAGTCTCTTAGTTTAATTCACCAAAAGACTTATTACTGTATTATCTTATAGATTTATTTTTCTGTTCTAGATTGCAACTAGCAAATAGACACATCTATTCGGTTATTAAATCATCAATTGGCGCGCCTGGAGCTACCATTGGATATACCATTTCATCCATGTGAATGACCACGTTGATGATGACCGGTCCTTCCATCTCAAGTGCTTTCTTAAGTAAAGGCTCAACATCCTCTTTTGTGGTTATGTTGATCGCCTTACATCCAAAGGCATCTGCCAAGCTGTCATAATTAATATCCGTCAGATGGGTGAAGGAATAGCGATTGTCATAAAAAATAGTTTGCCATTGTCGTACCATTCCTAATACACTGTTGTTGATGACCATGACCTTGATGGGTAGGTTGTATCGAACTGCCGTAATCATCTCATTCAAGTTCATTCTAAAGCTACCGTCACCAGCAATGTTGACAACCAACTTATCCGGATTTCCTGCTTGAGCACCTAGAGCAGCTCCTGTACCGTAGCCCATGGTTCCAAGACCTCCAGAAGTAATAAACATCTTAGGATCTTTGAACTTGTAGTACTGAGATGCCCACATTTGGTGTTGACCTACTTCAGTGGTGATGATGGCATCGCCCTTTGTTAGTTCATAGAGCTTTTCTATAGCATATTGTCCAGTTAAACCTTCCGGGTAAACCAATGGAAATTTATCACTGATTTCTTTGATTTCCGCGAGCCAAGGTTCATGATGTTGTTTGTGTAACATGGTATTAAGGCGCATGAGCACTTCTTTAACATCACCAACAATAAAATGGTCTACCTTTACATTTTTATTAATTTCTGCTGGGTCTATATCAATATGGATGACTTTTGCATTCATTGCGAATTTAGCCGTATTACCCGTAACACGATCACTGAATCTTGCACCAATGGCAATCAAAAGATCACAGCTTTGAACACCAATATTGGAGGCTTTTGTCCCATGCATCCCAATCATACCTGTATAGAGTTCATGTTGACCAGGGAAACCACCCATGCCCATCAAGCTACAAGTCACCGGTGCCTGGACCAACTCTGCAAAATGAACTGCTTCTTCTTTAGCGTCTGAGATTGTCACCCCACCACCTGCAAAGATATAGGGTTTTTCAGATTCTTCTATCATTTTGATAACTTTTTCCAAATCCTCTTGAGTAATGGCTTCTGTTTCTCTAATGATAGGTCTTGGCACTTTATATTCATACGGTGCTTTATTAATAGAGACATCTTTGGGAATATCAATTAATACAGGTCCCGGACGTCCTTCATTAGCAATGTAAAAAGCTTCCCTAATTACATCTGCAAGATCGTTCACATCTCTTACTATATAATTATGTTTTGTAATCGGTGCTGTTATACCTGTAACATCAATCTCTTGAAATGAATCTTTTCCAAGAAGACTAACTGGAACATTGCCTGTTATGGCCACCAAAGGAACTGAATCCATGTAGGCCGTGGCTATACCTGTCACTAAATTAGTTGCACCAGGACCTGAAGTTGCTATACAGACGCCTGTTCTGCCTGTGCTTCTTGAATATGCATCCGCGGCATGAGCCGCACCTTGTTCATGTGATGTTAGTATATGTTTAAAATTGTCCTTTTGTCTAAAGAGTTCATCATAAATATATAATACGGCGCCACCGGGAAAGCCAAATACTGTATCTACACCTTGCTCTTTTAAACATTCCATCAATATTTGTGAGCCTGTTAATTCCATGCTATACCTCCTATTTTAATATTGCACCTGTACTTGCAGAAGTAACAAGTCTTGCGTATCTTGCTACATATCCTGTTGTAATCTTAGGTGCTTTTGGTACAAATGTTTTTCTGCGTTCTTCTAACGCCTGTTCTGTTACATCCAACTCTATCGTTCCGGCCGGAATATCAATCTTAATGACGTCACCTTCTCTGACTAGGCCAATATTACCGCCTTCAGCCGCTTCAGGAGAAATATGGCCTATGGCTGCACCTTTTGTAGCACCGCTAAATCGGCCATCTGTCATCAACGCCACTTGCTTATCCAGTTGCATGCCAGCTAGAGCTGATGTGGGGGCCAACATTTCTCTCATTCCCGGTCCACCTTTTGGTCCTTCGTAGCGTATAACCACCACGTCCCCAGCAACAATATTTCCTGCATAAATAGCTTTTATAGCATCATCTTCAGAGTCGAAAACTCTAGCCGGTCCACTATGAACCAACATCTCAGGAGATACTGCTGATTTCTTAACCACACATCCATCCGGTGCTAAGTTACCTTTTAACACGGCTATACCACCTGTTGGACTATAGGGATCACTTGCTGAACGAATAACTCTTGTGTCACGATTAACAACCCTCATGATGTTTTCTTCAACCGTGCGACCATTCACTGTTGGTAAGTCTGTATGAATAAGGTCTATACTGGCCAGTTCTTTAATGACTGCCTGAATACCGCCGGCCTTATAGAGATCCTGTATATGATGGGGTCCAGCCGGTGCCAACTTACACAAATTGGGCGTTTTAGCACTGATAATGTTGGCCATCTCAAGATTAAGTTCTACGCCCGCTTCATGGGCAATTGCAGGTAGATGTAGCATTGTATTGGTGCTGCAGCCTAGCGCCATATCTACAGTTAAAGCATTTTCAAAAGCTTTAGCTGACATAATGTCTCTTGGCTTTATGTTCTTTTCTAACATTTCCATCACCTGTATACCCGCTTGTTTAGCCAATCGGATACGTTCAGCATATACGGCAGGAATGGTTCCATTACCTGGAAGTCCCATACCAATAGCTTCTGTTAAGCAATTCATACTGTTTGCAGTAAACATACCTGAACAAGAGCCACAAGTCGGACAAGCCGAATCTTCACATGCATACACTTCTTCTTCTGACATTGTCCCAGCTTTATAGGCACCGACTGCTTCAAAGACTGAATTAAGATCGATGTATTTGCCGTCTTTTTCAACGGATAACATAGGGCCACCACTAACAAATACAGCAGGTACATTGATTCTAGCT
The DNA here is from genome assembly GCF_059865615.1 of Petrocella sp. Classification (NCBI taxonomy): domain Bacteria; kingdom Bacillati; phylum Bacillota; class Clostridia; order Lachnospirales; family Vallitaleaceae; genus Petrocella; species Petrocella sp. Next base: position 7,406 of record NZ_JCBCDA010000105.1, read on the forward strand.
GCTGCCATTAACATAGCCGGTACAACTTTATCACAATTTGGTATAAACACCAATGCATCTAATCCATGTGCTAAGGCCATCGTTTCTATGGTGTCTGCTATCAATTCTCTTGATGATAAAGAATAGTGCATGCCACCATGACCCATGGCAATTCCATCACATACGGCAATGGTAGAAAACTCCAAAGGTGTTCCGCCTGCTATGAGAACACCTGTTTTTGCTGCATCTGCTATCGTATCTAAATGTATATGACCCGGTACGATATCGTTTTGTGAGTTAACAATACCGATTAATGGTCTACTTATTTCTTCGTTCGTATAACCCATAGCCTTAAATAGGGATCTATGTGGTGCTCGCTCAATGCCACCTTTGACTTGGTCACTTCTCATTTTTTCCACCATGCCTCTCAAAATTCTATTAATAATTATCGTAATTTATGGTTAGAGTGTCAAAACTATATGGTTGAACCTTTACATGCAATATAACCTATATGTTGTATGTAATTAAGAAAAACTTTGTTTTGACACTTTAGCCATGTCTATAGTGAAAGCACTAATATATTTTTATTGATATCGATTATCACTTATATTATATACGGTTATGCTTGAACTTGCAAGTCTATAGATGTTCAAGCAGTAAAGCACCCATTTTCTGAGTACCGACCAAGGTACAGCCTTCACTCATAATGTCTCCTGTTCTGTTTCCGGCTTCAAGGACTTTTGCCACAGCTTGCTCTACGGCATCCGCTTCTGCTTCAAGGTTAAAAGAGTATCTCAACATCATAGCTATGGATAAAACAGTTGCAATTGGATTGGCTTTGTCTTGTCCTGCTATATCCGGTGCTGAGCCATGAATCGGTTCATACATGCCGATGCCGCTTTCTCCAAGACTTGCAGATGGCAACATACCAATAGATCCGGTAATCATACTTGCTTCATCTGATAATATGTCACCAAACATATTTCCGGTTACGATAACATCAAATTGTTTTGGATTAATAACCAACTGCATGGCTGCATTGTCTACGTATAAATGGTTTAATTCAATGTCTGGATAATCAAGGGCTACTTTTTCAACTACTTTTCTCCACAGCTTGGAATTGTCAAGCACATTGGCTTTATCCACACTGGTTACTTTTTTATTTCTTGTTCTCGCAATCTCAAAAGCACGTATGGCTATTCTTTCAACTTCTTTCTCTGAATACTTCATGGTATCATACATATATTCACCCATATCACCAAAGCCATGACCTCTGTCGCCAAAATAAATGCCACCAGTCAGTTCTCTTACAACAACGATATCAATGCCGTCTCCACCTATAACTCTATCTTTTAACGGGCAGGCGTCTCTTAATTCATTATACATAATGGCCGGTCTGATATTAGCAAACAAACCGAGCGCAGCTCTTAAACCTAATAAGGCTTTTTCCGGACGATCTCCACTGGTTAAGCTGTCCCATTTCGGACCACCTACTGCCCCTAATATTACGGCATCTGAAGCTTTGCAGACTGTAACCGTCTCATCTGGCAGGGAGTGACCTACAGCATCAATGGCTGCGCCTCCGGCTAATACTTCTGTATACTTAAATGTGTGTCCAAATTTCTCACCTACTTGATCTAGCACCAATAGTGCTTGGTCAACAATATCAGGTCCAATGCCGTCTCCTTTAATTACTGCTATGTTATAGTTCATATTGGTCTCCTTCTACATATATGCTTTCATTTTTTCTTCTATGTCTTTTAGTAGTTTTATTTCTATTGAATCCACCATGGCTATAAGACTTGCTTCAACAATATCTGTTGAAACGCCTACATTTGTCCAGTCTCTCGTTCCATCTGTGGATGTTATTAGTACTCTAACTTTAGCTGCACTGGCTTCTTTTCCGTCAAGAACCCTTACTTTGTAGTCAATAAGGTGTACTTTCTTAAGTTCTGGATAGAAATCTTCCAAGGCTTCTCTTAGGGCTTTATCCAATGCATTAACTGGTCCATCCCCTTCTGCTGCTACCATTTTGGATTGTCCTTCAACATTGACTTTTACCATTGCATACGCACTAAATATGCTACTGGCGTCCGGACGTTCTCCCATGGTTTTAAAGTTTTCTAGTTCAAAAAAAGGCTTGTATTTGCCAAGGTGTTTACGAATAACCAGTTCAAATGTACTTTCTGCGCCTTCAAATTGATAACCTTCATGCTCAAGCTCTTTTAATTTTTTCATGATTATTCCGGTTTCCGGTGAGTCTTTTTTTACATCTGGTGCTATCTTTTGTATTTTTTTAAGTATGGAACTTCGACCTGCCACTTCTGACATTAAAAATCTTCTTGAATTTCCAACCAAACTCGGATCGATGTGCTCAAAGCTTTTCGAATTCTTATTAACCCCATCAATATGCATACCACCTTTGTGGGTAAATGCTTTTCTACCAATAAAGGGTGCTTGCTCATCCGGTGTTATATTGGCAATCTCAGAAATCAGTTTTGCGGATGACATAAGATTCTCCAGTTCACCTTTCAGAATACACTTCTTTCCCATCTTTAGCTCCAGACTCGGAATGATGGTTGAAAGATTTGCGTTGCCACATCTTTCACCAAAACCTACAAAAGTGCCTTGAACCTGGACAGCACCAGCTTCTACCGCCATCAGCGAATTGGCTACTGCCACACCGCTGTCGTTATGGGCATGAATGCCAATTACCATATCTTTAAAGGTTTCGCCTATTTTTTTTGTAATATTATATATCTCCATAGGTAGGGATCCGCCATTGGTATCACAAAGAATAAGTCTTTTAGCACCACCTTTGCAGGCTGCTTCTATGGTCTTAAGAGCATACGCTTCATTATTCTTATAACCGTCATAAAAGTGCTCTGCATCATAGGTCACTTCTTTACCTTTTTCTATCATAAAACGAATGGTTTCTTCTATCATCATTAAGTTTTCTTCTAAAGTCGTGTTAATGACGTCTGTAACATGAAAATCCCAGCTCTTCCCAAAAATTGCAATGTGTTTGGTGCCTGCTGCTAACATTGATTGTACGTTGGCATCATCTTCCACTTTGATGTCACGTCGTCTTGTTGATCCAAATGCAACTATTGCTGAATGCTTAAGTTCAAGATGCTTGATTTCTTGAAAAAATTCCAAATCTTTTGGGTTGGATCCCGGATTCCCTGCTTCAATAAATGGTATACCCATATCATCTAACGCTTTTACAATCTTCAGTTTGTCATTGACCGAAAAAGAGATTCCCTCACTTTGAGCACCGTCTCTTAGGGTTGAATCATATATTTCTATCATCATTGCCATACCTCCAAGCCTTGTTGGGTATCTGTTTTTAAAAATCTGATAACCACATGCCTAGTGATTATCAGATTTTCTTTTACATACGATAGGATTGCTTATTTCATCCAACTCATCATTTTTCTCAACTCCGCACCAACCACTTCTATCTGAAGCTCAGATTCAATTCTTCTTCTGGAATTAAATGCCGGTCTGTTTGCTTTGTTTTCTAATATCCATCGTTGTGCAAAAGTACCGTCTTGTATTTCACCAAGTACTTTTTTCATTTCTTTCTTTGTCTCATCTGTAATGATACGTTTTCCGATGGAATAATCTCCAAACTCTGCTGTGTCTGAGATAGAATATCTCATAAAGCTTAATCCGCCTTTATTGACAAGGTCAATAATCAATTTCATCTCATGTACACATTCAAAATAAGCACTTTCCGGTTGATAACCTGCTTCTACCAACGTCTCAAATCCGGCTTTCATCAATTCTGAAACACCACCACAAAGTACGGCCTGCTCACCGAAAAGATCTGTTTCTGTTTCTTCTTTAAAGGTAGTCTCAAGGATACCTGCTCTTGCACCACCTATGCCTGCTGCGTAAGCTAAAGCTCTCGCTTCTGCATTACCTGTTGCATCTTGGTGAATCGCAACTAGACATGGGACTCCTTTACCTTCTTCATATTGATATCTTACAGTGTGTCCGGGACCTTTTGGTGCAACCATGAATACATCCACATCTTCCGGCGGTAGTATTTGTCCGTAATGGATATTAAAGCCATGTGCAAATACCAACGCATTGCCAGCTTCAAGATTTGGCGCTATATCTTGCTTATAAACATCACCTTGTTTTTCATCGGGCAATAAGATCATAATTACATCTGCTTCTTTTGTCGCTTCTGCTGCTGTTGCCACTTTTAATCCATCTTTTTCTGCAATCGGCCAAGATTTACTACCTTCATATAAGCCTACCACAACATTAACACCTGAATCTTTTAAGTTACGAGCATGAGCATGGCCTTGTGAGCCATATCCAATTACAGCTACCGTTTTTCCATCTAATAAGGATATATTACAGTCCGATTCATAAAACATTTTTGCCATTTTTAATTCCTCCATTAATATCGAAGCGTTTTACACAAAGGTATACGCTCATTCTATTTATTGATGTCATCTTTGATTTCATGGTTACCTTTTTGTAATGCTATTAATCCAGTTCGTGTTAATTCCTTAATACCATAGGGTTCAAGTAAATTAATGAACGTATTAATCTCGGATGTATCCCCTGTGACTTCAACTGTGATGGCTTCTGTTGCAGCATCAATAATTTCACCTTCAAACATATCAATGATACCTATGATCTCAATTCTTGTCTTGCTTTCTGCTTTCACTTTAACAAGGGCTAATTCCTTATACACAGAAAATTCAGCGTTCAGTTCTTTAATGTATAAAACATCATGGAGTTTATCCAGTTGTTTCGTAATCTGGTCTATAATTAAATCGTCTCCATGGGCAACCAATGTCATCCTTGATATCTCAGGATGTTCTGTTTCACCAACAGACAAACTGTCAATGTTAAAGCCTCTGCGACTGAACAACCCTGCAACGCGACTTAAAACGCCTGAATGGTTACTCACCAATACTGATAATACATGTCTACTCATTCCTATTCCTCCTCTTATGATCAGGTGTTTGGACTTCATACCTAAATAATTAACTTTTATATTCGTGTTTAGCGTATTAATGTGCTAAATAATGCTATTATATCATATGCTTTTTGCTTTTACCATGCTTAATATATTATGAAAATAAGACACTCCTAAAGAAAAAAAACGTCCCTACAGTATACTGTAGGGACGTGAACACTCACGCGGTACCACCCTAGTTGCCGCTTTAGCGGCCACTTATAAGATTCTATCAAATCTTAGCCTATAACGGAGCTTACCGTTTTCACTTACTGATCGTTCTGCGAAAAAGCTCAAGAGTGATTTAGATATAACTGTAGTATCGATTTTCACCAACCATCGATTCTCTGAATCTACGATGAAATAACCATTGCTCCATCATTGCATTTGTCTGACAATTCATTTTTGTTTCACTTATTGTATCAAGATTGTTACGCCTTGTCAATAGTTTATTCAACCTTGATCTTTTACTTTAATTCGTTACTCTTTTAACGTTTTTATTAAACAAACACCTTAACCCTATTCATCATTGTTCATAGTCTTCCGTTACGTTATATTTGATATTTACTTCATCCAACCACTTCACCAATGCATCAAAATCTCTACTTGTTGCAAAGCGATCGACCAGAATCACTTGACCACCCTCCACTACGTTCTCTTGTATCAGTGCTTTGATTTCTTCTAAATTATGGGTTTTTTCATCATATTCAAATTCTGAAGCGTTGACCACTATTTCTAGCGTTTGTATGTTTACTTCTTCTATGGTCTCATCCGACTCATAGGATATTTTCAAAGGCCCGTCACCATCCCCATAGAACCTAAATGGGCTAATGCCTAAATAGCCGTTTCCTATGAGTATTAATAAAACAATAATAACAATTAATAAAATAAACAGTAGCTTTTTAGACCATTTTTTCCGTCTTTGTTTTTTTCTTTCATCTTTTCGTATTGCTTTCTCGTTTTGCTCCATATGTATCCTCCTGGCTTTCCTTGGGACTTGTTTATTCATAACGAATATATTTGTTAATCATATAATAATCTTTATTAAAACTTAACTGAAGTCGGTTTGAAGCCTCTTGAAGTACGTTCGTAGCCGCTCGCGTTACTTCATCTTCTGAAACCAGCGTAACAAATACGAAACTGTACCCCCCTTGCCTATGGTCTAACCAATTAAGAATATGACTTGAAAGACTTGCTATTTTCTCACTTCGAACTTCTCTATCCATGACATCTGATAAATCAATATTAATGCCTGTATAACTGCCGTTTAGATAGGTTCGACCTCTGTCATTTGTTATCTTAATCTCAACAAATAGGTATTTATCTGCCACCTGCTGGTATTTCAGCCATGTATCCACTAAATCACCTTCATTAAGCATGGCTTCTAGGGAGCTTATGGTTTCAGGGTCTTCTAGATTCTGAATGTCCCTGTTTATCAGATTTTTTAGTGCTTCTGACATACCCTTTAGTCTGTCTTCTTGGTTTTGAACACGTTCTTCTTTAAGGTCTATTTGTTCTTCTAAAGTTGTTTTTTGATGCTTCAATATAGTTTTTTCTTGTTCCAAATCCACTATTTGAGCACCTTGATCTTCTATGACAGCTTCATCTTCTGCTTGGGCTACCGTCACATTCAAGATTAAGGCAAATAATAATATGAACACCACATCAAGAAGCGGTGTCATGTCGATGGCATACTCTCTATGTCTCTTCATTAAAGTCACCACGCTCATTAATCGTATCAATCCGTTTGATTAACAATTCAAAATCTTCACTGTTTAATTCGCTTTTAGACAATAAAGTTGTGTTGACACCTTTAAACCCAATAGCAAAAACCAACCCCCAAAAAGTGGAAGTCAGTGCGGTTGTGAAATTAAGGATAACGCCACCACCCTCTAAATCCACCATACCAAGCAAGGCTATAATGGTACCTAATATACCCAGCAAAGGAAATACAGAATGTATGGTGGATAGAATATTCATATACAATACTTCTTGGTCTCTAAGTTTCTTGATCTCATGAAGATTAATGGCTTTGTGATTGCCCTTCATATCTCTTAGAAAAACAGAAATGGGTATATAAATGGTAGGTTGTAGCTGGTTTTTTAGATCTTCACAGGCTTTGGCTGCTCTTGGGTATACAACAAAACCATTGAACAGGGCTAAAAGAAGTATAATTAAGTCGTAGCCCAGCAAGTTTTTTGCAATTATTGAAAACATACGTCACCTCAGTTGTTATTCGTTGTAAAATATATACGGCTTTATAAGTATTGTACCATTACACATGTTATTGGTCTATGATCCTTTGTACTTTAATTGTGCTTGGCACTAGAAGTTGAACTTGACCTTATACCACATCCAATTTTTTTTATGATTTTCTCTATCATAGTTGCGCGATTAAAGGGTGTCATAAAATATAAGCCATCTACATAGGGTTTCATTTTTTGGGCTAAGGCAACTGCAATTTCTACGCCGATCTTTTCTGCTTCTTCTTTGGTCATTTGATTGTCAAATCTTGCCATAACATCATCTGGTATTATTATGCCTGGAAATTCATAATGTAAAAAGCGTGCATTTCTTAGGCTGACTAAGGGCATAATGCCACCTAATATTTTCATGCCTGTTTTGTCCTTAACTTTCCTTATGGCTTCAATACCCGCATCATTATAAACCGGTTGCGTTAATAAATAGGATGCGCCTGCTTCTTTCTTCTTCATCACACGTTCGATTGTAACATCCATATTCTGAGAATAAGGGTTCAATGCGCCACCAATATAAAAAGTATCCTTATCTAGTTCACTGTTAATCTCCGTTACATATTGCATAAAGGATATGGCATTCATATTGAAAACACTTTTTACTTCGTCCCGATCATCACTGGGTATTGGATCCCCTGTTACAATCAGAATGTTCCTAATATCTGACAAATGGGCACCCACCAAGCCACCCCGAAGTGCAATTAAGTTCTTGTCACGAAGACACACATGGGGCAATACTTCCATGCCTGTGAGTTGTTTGATCTTAGCTGCTATGAGCAAGGCATCTGCTCTTGACCGTCCAAGTGGTGAATCTGCAAAAGTAATGATATCGACACCTACCTCTTTTAATAAATGAGCTGAAGATACGACTTGAGACATATCTATCTTAAAGGGTGGGTCTAGCTCGACAGCGACCACAAATTCATTTTTTTCCAACTTTTCTCTAAAAGAGTTGTGCAATGGCTTCAACGGATGAAACTTTCTCTTTGTTCTAGTGATGGACTTAACTTCACTAAAATCAAAAGTGTTCAACCGTTCGCGTATTTTTCTAATATGGTCTGGTGTTGTACCACAGCAACCTCCGATGATTCTAACCCCTTCCTCACAAATCTTAATCATGGTATCTGCAAAGTAGTCTGCATTGCTTTGATATACCATTCTTTCAAGTTGTTGATCCGGATAACCGGCATTGGGTACAGCTACCATTTTACTTGGATCAAAATCTAAGGTTTTGATCAAACCAAGTAAATGACTGGCACCTATACCACAGTTAAATCCATAGGTCGTAACCAAATCTTGTTGTTTGGTTTGCTGGATGATTTTTTCTTTATTGACACCGACTTTGGTATAACCATGTTGGTTGACGGTGAAGTTGGTCATGATCTGTATGTTCGGTCCATGTTCATGAATGTATTCAACCAGTTGATTCACTTGATCGATTCTACTGAAGGTTTCTAGGAGTATGATTTTTACGTTCTTTAATAAACCGATATCGATCAGTTTACGGTAGGTGGATTCAATCTCGTAATCTTCAATATCATAGGGTTCAGCAATCGGTCCTATGCTATAGGCAACATAGCAGTCTGTGCCTTTTACGGCTTCGTTGGCTAAATCTATGCCCGCCATAATAATTTTTTTGACTTCATCGATGCTTCTATATAGGGTATAGGGGTTGGCTGCAAAAGTATTGGTCCTAATCAACTTGGCTCCCGCCTCTATATAGGCTTTATGAATATCCAATATTAATTCCGGTTTACTTATGTTGGCCGGTTCAGATAGTGTATAGTGGCCTTGTGTCAACTCAGCAAAATAAGTTCCCATTGCGCCATCCATGAGCAATACTTGTTCTTTTATATACTCTTTAATCATCATTTTTCTCATCCTCGCTTATGGGATGCATATTCTGCAATATAATTTCGCCTTGATTATTCAGTACCAATGTTGCACTTTTCTTTTCTCCGGTTTGAGGCAATGTTAGATTATAAGGCTTAATTTCTTTGTTTTTTAAGAGTTGTTCTATGATGCTAGCTTCCAATGTCTTGCCGTACTTTTCAAGGACATTTTTCCATATGGTCATTTTACAACCATCACGCCAGTTGGAACAATAGAAAGACTTAGAATTCTCACTGATTTTTCCATCTTCGCATAAGGGGCAATCCCCTAGTATTGGACCTTTGGGTGTAAAACTTCTTTTACTTTTGCTTTTGTCTTGTTCAAAGATGACCTTACCACTGGTTTTGTTGGCTGATCCCACTAAGTAGATAACAAATTTATGAATGCTGTTCATGAATTTATCCGGCTCAAGCTCACCTTTGGCAATCTTCGTTAAGCCTTTTTCCCATTTTCCTGTTGTAATGGGTGACTTAAGTTCTTCCGGGACAATCTCTATAAGATTAATACCTTTGGGCGTTGGGTATAGAGATTTGCCTTTTCTGGTGATGTATTTGACTTGAATCAAGCGTTCAATAATGCCTGCCCGTGTTGCCGGTGTTCCAAAGCCTGACTCCTTTAATTGCTCTTTGAGTTCATCTTCTTCTATGAACCTGCCTGCATTTTCCATAGCACTTAGAAGTGTTGCTTCGTTATAGTGCTTGGGCGGGGATGTTTTCTTGACTAGAACCTCTGAACCGACTATATCTACTTCATCCTTTTTCTTAAGGTCCGGCAGCTCAACATCGTTGTTGTCCTTGTCACTCTTGTATAAACTTTTCCAACCATTTTGTGTGATGACTTTTCCTTTGGAAACAAAGCTTTCTTCTGCCACATGAATGATCATCTCTGTCGAGTTAAATAAATGGTCTTCATAAAAGACCGCGATAAATCGTTTCACGATTAGATTATATATCTTCTGTTGATCAGCAGACAAGTTTTTTAGATTCGGTGTCACATTGGTCGGTATGATGGCATGATGGTCTGTAATTTTTGTGTTATCTATGATTCTTTTTGAGAATTTTATCTCTTTGGTTATAACTGGTGCTAAGGCTTTGCTATAGGGGTCTACATTAATCTTATGTAAGGTTTTGATGACTTGTTCTTTCATATCATCGCTTAAATACCGACTATCTGTTCTTGGATAGGTAATCATTTTGCTACGCTCATAAAGACTTTGAGCTATGGTTAAAACCATTTGAGCTGTAAACCCATAATAGCGGTTCCCATCTCGTTGTAATTCCGTTAAGTCGTAGAGTAAAGGTGGTAGCAACTTGTTTTTCTTATGGGTCACTTTGGTGACGACCCCTTTTTCCCCCACGATTCTTTCTGCAATGACTTTGGCTTGTTCTTTTTTTAGGATCTTGGTCTCACTGACTTTATCTTCAAACCAGATCCCTTTAAATGGTCCGTAATCTGCCTGCACTTCATAGTAATCCTGAGGTACAAAGTCCTCAATCTCCTTGTAACGGTTGACTATGAGTGCCAGTGTTGGTGTTTGCACCCTACCTATACTTAATAGGACATCGTTTTTGGTGGTATAAGCTCTTGTAGCGTTAATACCCACCAACCAATCCGACTCTGATCTACATTTGGCTGAATGGTATAAGTGATCGTATGCTTTTCCGTCTTTTAGTTTGGCAAAGCCTTCTTTGATGGCTTCATCTGTCATCGAAGAGATCCATAATCTCTTAAATGGCTTTTGTGATTTGGTATAACTATAGATGTATCTAAAAATCAATTCCCCTTCACGTCCGCTGTCTGTTGCACATATAAGTGCCGCCACATCGTTTCTGTTCACCAACTGAGTAATGATGCTTAATTGCTTGACAGTTTTATCATAGGGCTTAATTTGTATGGTTTCTGGTATGATGGGTAAGGTCTGATATGCCCATTTTTTATACTTCTCATGATAATCTTCCGGTTCAGCAAGGGTAATCAGATGACCAATGGCCCAAGTGATGATATACTCTTGTCCTTCTATAAAGCCGTCTCTTTTTGATGTACATCCAAGTACTGTGGCTATATCCCTTGCTACAGAAGGTTTTTCTGCTATGATCAGTTCTTTACCCATATTGTGTTCCTCATTTCAAACATACTTTTTGTTCGTTTCCACTTTACAGAATTATATCACAGCACAAGAGGTGGTACAAATAGAATGGCTGAAAATTATATATTGCAAATATGGTTAAAGGGTCAAAACAAGAAAAGAAGCTTTGCTTCGTTATGAGCTCTGCTCATATTTCTGAACGGTCCGAAAGGAAAGGACCTTGACGCATTCAGCTATGTTTTAAAGCTGAATGCTAGAGTATGACTTTCCTAGAGAACAAAAAAATAAATGTTGAAGTTATACCGCACTTTAACATTTATTCTAATACTATTTCATATGGATTAAAAGCTCATAATCAGGTTAAAGGGTCAAAACTAAGTTATATTATCTTTATAATATACCTTTTTCAATACGTTCTTTTAAATCTACTACTTTTTCTTTAATCAAGTCTCTCGTATTTCTATAGTCTTCCATTGGTCCACCGGATGGATCTTCCAGTCCCCAGTCTTCTCTATGGCTACATGGCAAGGTAGGACATGCCACACCACACCCCATGGTAATGAGAATATCTATGTCCGGAATATCGGATAAAAGCTTTGGCTTATGGGTACGCATATCTATACCCACCTCTTCCATAACCGCTACTGCGCCCGGTTTTACTTCATGATAGTTCTCAGTACCTGCTGAGTATGATTCAAATACACCTGTTCCAATGCTTTTCCCAAAGCCTTCTGCCATCTGTGATCTACAGGAATTATGTATACAGACAAATGCTACTTTTTTCATATTCTTCACTCCTTATGTATACGGACTCATTCGTTTTGTTTTTATTTTCTAATAGTCCCATCATAAACAGTAATAATGCGTATGTCAAACCCTTTGAAGCAATTTATAAGATGTTTACATAAGCTTTACACTTGCCAAACTTAGTTTTGATTTTTAACCAACTATACAGCTTAGATCTTTCAACTTTGTGTTAGTAATTTTTTTTATTTTTTTTATTTTTTTTATGCCTGTACATATTTTTATCTGCAACCTGTAATACTTCTTCAAAATTCTTGCCATCTTTAGGAAAAATACTTTTTCCAAAGCTTGAAGCAATAAAAATATCATGACCTTTGATTTTGAATTCATCTTGAAACATCTCTAAAATTCTTTGACCTGCTTGTTCTAACACCGTCGCATCCTCAATCATAGGGAAAATAATTAAGAACTCATCTCCACCAATTCGAAAAACCGCTTCATTGGTTCTTATAACTTTTTTTAGAATCCTTGATGTTTCTATAAGTACTTCATCACCAATGACATGACCATAAGTGTCATTAATATTTTTGAAATTATCTAAATCCAATACGAGCAAGCCTACCAAAGCATTTTTTCTTACAGCTGCGGAAATAATTAATTTCTGATAGTCCTTTAAAAAATGTCGGTTAAGAAGCCCTGTTAGACTATCATGTATTGAATTATGTTTGAATCTATAATTTGTCTTCATAGAAAAATAAGAAATCAAACCAATTGCAATAGAAGCCAGAATACATAATAAGCCCATCATAATGTGTGTTAACTCATAAAAACACCAACCATCGAGCGGCATCACCTTCACGTTCCAGTTCATCAGTGAGGGACTAATGACAAAATTCAAAGGGTCTTTCATAGCCCATTCATCGTACTCATAAAAAGGTATCTCATTATGGTTTTCAGTGTTGTATATTTTTATATTCAAAGATGTTTTTTCTGCAAGTTCATCTATCTTTTTATAGATGTGTTCACCATCTAATACAATACTCACTTGACCCCAATATGATGCATCCTCTCTAACAACAGGCACTCTAATAACAAATCCTTCACCACCTTGTACCAAAGAAACCGGTCCATGAAAGGTTGTCTTTTTTTCATGTTTGGTTCTTAGAACCATATCTTTCTGGCTTTCAACTGTTGTCAGGTCAACGCCTATAGTACTTTCGTTCCCTTCCAAAGGGTAATTGTCAATAATGGTGGTGTCCATTATTGTAACAATTTTACGAATGCATACGTCTTGATTTTCAACCAATATCTCCAGATAATCTGAAGCATCACGCCAATCTAATCCACACTCCGATTTTAGATAGGCCACATAACCATTCAATAAATGCATATTGGTATAGATTGTATTTTCCAACTCTGTTTGTAATACCATATAGCTTTTTGTAACTTCCAAAATCTCATCTTGTCGTTTCTGTTCATGGTAATTGTACATAATATATGCCATTATGATAAAAGCACTTAAGCTCACTACAACAGAAATTATTATTGTCTTTTTCTTTGAGAACTCCGGAACCCATTGTCCCATAGAATCACTTCCCCGACACCATATGAAACTTACTATGAACTCATGTTATCTATATTTTTTGCCACCTATTATTTTGGTTAAAAGTTCAACTAAATAGTTTTGATGCCTTAACCATATTATACCATGTAAATCCATCACCTAAAAGCTTATCCACTTAAAATATGGAAGTATTTCCTATTTTTGGGTGTGTATATCCACATGGTCACCTCTTGACATATCCACTTCAAATCCGACAGATTGAATGCGTCTTTCAATGCAACCTCTACAATGGGCCGCTTCATCACCTGTACAAATCTTACCATCATATAGTAAATACTTATCTCTCACATTCGTCGGCGATAAGTTCGGCATCACCACATTGCCTCCTGCTTGAAGTCCTCTTTCCCTACCTTTGCTGTCTAATGAGCCTAAGGCGGTGGTAGCTGGCAGTAAGACCTTCGGTAACAAGAGTCTGACTAAAGACAGCATAACACAAGTCGTCTCAAGGGTACCTGACATGGCTTCTGCCAAAGGTGTATCTTGTTGAGGTATAAATGGTCCGATACCAACCATATGAGGCTGTAGTTTCTTAAGAAAGAGCAAATCTTCCACATAATCTTCATTACTTTGTCCTGGCAAGCCTACCATAAAGCCTGCGCCTACTTGAAAACCAATTTCTTTAAGATCTTCTAGGCAGCTTATGCGAGCTTCATAGGACATGTCTGGGTGTAATTGTTCATACAAAGCTTTTGTACTGGTTTCATGTCTAAGCAGATACCGATCAGCACCGGCATTTTTATATAGTTGGTAACTTTCTTTTGATTTTTCTCCTATTGAAAGGGTAATGGCACAATCCGGATGGTTTGATTTTATTTTGCTAATCAGATCGACGATATTATCATCTGTATAGAAAGGGTCTTCACCCCCTTGAAGGACAAAGGTTCGATAACCAAGTTCATAGCCTTCTCTACAACACTCTAAAATCGTTTCAGTGTCTAGGCGATATCGATCTGCATTCTTATTTCCCCTTCTTATACCACAATACATACAGTTGCTTTTACAATAATTGGTAAATTCAATAAGACCTCGCATAAATACTTTATTTCCGTATACGGAAAGTCTTTTTTCATGGGCACGTTCATGAAGATATGCCCTACTATTTTCATCTAAGTTATTCAATAAGTCTAAGAGTTCTTCTTTGGTTACTTGACCTGTATCATATATTTGATCAATTATATTATTCATCCTATCATCCTTTCGTGAAAGCTTTCACAATATTAACCATCATACCACATTCTTCATAGATAATATGTTAATTTATTGTGAATATTACATTTTCTGTTAATAAGTTTACCTTATACGTCTTAAAGGTTATAATGTTTTTATGACATGGTTAATTTAGAAAGGATTCCGATATGACACCTATTAAAAAATTTTATATGCAACAAAGCAACACCATTATTCAAAATCTTGAGAGAAGGAATATGAAGGGCTATTATTGCGAAACAAAGGCTGAAGCCTTAGACCTTACCCTATCTTTAATGGAAGAAGGAAGTAAAGTATCTTTTGGTGGCTCTATGACGTTAGAGGAAGTGGGTCTTCTTGACAAAATTGCGGAAGGCTCTTTTGAGCTTTTAGACAGAAGGCAAGCCACATCGCCTGAAGAAGTACGATCCATCTATCTTAAGGCCTTTGATTCAGACACTTATCTTATGAGTACTGGTGCTTTATCCCTTGATGGTCATCTTGTGAACATTGATGGTAATGGTAATCGTGTTGCCGCTCTTATCTATGGTCCAAAACAAGTTATCATAATATGTGGTATGAATAAGGTAGCGACAGACTTAGATGAAGCCATCAGCAGGGTTAAGAATTTTGCTGCGCCACCGAACACACAACGGCTTCTAAAAAATACACCTTGTTCAAAAACCGGATTCTGTCACGATTGTCAAGTAGATGACTGCATTTGTTCACACATTGTCATAACAAGACGCTCCAGCAAAGAAAACCGAATAAAAGTCATCCTCGTAGGCGAAATACTTGGCTATTAGAACAAAGAGGCTACGCCTCGTTTTGCTTGCAATATGGCTTCTTATATTAGAATGCACCTCCAAAATTATAGGAGGTGCATTCTAATTTATATTTAATTTATATGCTCAATTACATGGATGTTATTTTTTTCTTATCTTGAATACCTCTTAATATACCGTATTCCAAACGTTTAAGTAGCAATTCATAAGATTCCCATCTAATGAATTCTGTTAAGGAAAAGACCGCACCAAGTTCGATGTTCTGCGCTCTTCCTATGTTATTGATTTGCTCTTCTAACTTCTTTATGACCAACATTGCATCATCCTTCAAGGTGTTAGGTAACAAAATTAATATCTTATCCACTCTATATAACCCAACACAGTCTGTTTTTCTCAAGCGATCTCTAAGGGCTTCTTCAAACAGGTTCATCCTATTATTTATTGTCGCTTCTTCAGTTTGATTATGACTAAAGTGTACCATACACGTGGTCAGATTCTGCTGATACCTATTAGCTCTAGAACATTCTCTATCCAATTGCATGAATATAGATGCCTCTTCATCTTCAACAAGCAGGTCACTCAATTGCAAAGAATTAATCTTACCGTACTGATCCTGATACTTTGATATAAATGCTTCTATTAGCTTAACAATCCTATGATCAATTGGGTCAAGGTCATTGACTAAGCTAATCATCATTTCAAATAATTCCAAGTCTTCAATAAATAGGTTTTTGTTTTTTATCAGCAAACTTTTAATTGATTCCTTCATTAAATCGCCCCCCAAATCTGGTGTCTTCCTTTATTAATTATCTCACAATTTTAATAACTGTACAACTACTTCTGTCAACTCTAATAAATGTTTGTGGTTGTACTTTTATAGTCCATGGATTACAAATAAGGCTGTCCCCAGTATGAGACAGCCTTACTTGTAACTCTATTTAGTATAATGGATATTTATCCACGAGTTTTTTAACCTTGCTTACAATCTTATCTCTATTATTTTCAATATCTTTTAGGGTAAGTTCAATAATCTCAGCTATAACATCCATATCATCTTCTGTCATCCCTCTGGTCGTAACTGCAGGCGTTCCTAAACGGATACCACTTGTAACAAAGGGACTCTCCGGATCGAAAGGTATGGTGTTTTTATTACAAGTTACACCTATTTCATCTAAAAGATGTTCTGCTACTTTTCCTGTCATCTTAATATTTTGTAAGTCCACCAACATCAGGTGATTGTCCGTACCACCGGATACAATATCAAAACCTCTTTTAACCAATGCTTCTGACAATGCTGAGGCATTCTTGATGACTTGCTTTTGATATGCCTTGAATTCTTCTGTCATGACTTCTTTAAAGTTGACCGCTTTTGCAGCAATTACATGCATTAATGGACCACCTTGTATTCCCGGAAAAATTGCCTTATCTATGATTTTAGCATATTTTTCTTTGCACAAAATCATCCCCCCCCTTGGACCTCTTAAAGTCTTATGGGTCGTTGTGGTAACAAAATCAGCAAATGGAACTGGATTAGGATGAAGTCCGGCTGCGACCAAACCTGCTATATGTGCCATATCCACCATAAGATAAGCACCTACCGCATCCGCCACTTCTCTAAACTTGGCAAAATCAATGGTTCTTGCATAAGCACTGGCGCCGGCTATAATCAACTTTGGCTTTTCTTTTATGGCAAGTGCCATCAAAGCTTCATAATCTATAAAACCTTCTTTATTGACACCGTATGGTATGATTTTGTAATGCTTTCCTGACATATTTACAGGACTTCCATGAGTTAAGTGGCCGCCATGAGAAAGGTTCATACCCATCACCTTATCACCTGGATCCAAAACTGCGAAGAAAACCGCCATATTAGCCTGAGCACCTGAGTGTGGTTGAACATTAGCATGGTCTGCTCCAAAAATCTCTTTGGCTCGGCCTATTGCCAATTCTTCAGCCATATCAACAAATTGACATCCTCCATAATATCTCCTGCCCGGATACCCTTCTGCATATTTATTCGTCAAAGGACTTCCCATCGCTGCCATTACAGCCTTAGATACAAAATTCTCAGATGCAATTAACTCAATATTATTTCTTTGTCTGTTCAACTCAAGTTCCATGGCCTCTGCCAATTGAGGATCCGCTTTACTTACTTCATCAAATGAATACATGTGATTATTCCTCCATTATTCGTGAATGTACATTGTTATCCTGACTGTCATTTATTGATATCTACCTATTATTTAGTGGTATTATATCATATGGTTTTCTAGAATGGAATCATGAAATCATAAAAACCTACATCTTATGTAGATTATGCAAAATGAAATTCTATTTTTGACATCGTTGACCCCTTCATAGTAAAATGATTTCAGACATGTTTGACGCTTTAACCTATCATGTATGTAGATGAATAAATATTAATGGTTGGTTAAAGGCTCAAAACTAAACTTCACTAAGTTCACATATATTGTATGTAAAAATTAAGCTCGTAAACGATAAGAAAATGAGGTGCTAGATGGATTCAAAGAAATTGATGAACTTTTCTCTGACCGTTGGAGAAGTTATGTTGAAAAATGGTGCAGAAACATACCGTGTCGAAGATACAATCAATCGAATCTTAAAAACCTCGAATTACAAAGGGATTGAGTCTTTTGTAACACCTACAGGTATTTTTGCAACCCTTGAAGATGAAGACCGAGATCACATGACATTTATACGTCGAGTTAAAAACAGAGACATTAACTTGTATCGCATCGAACTTGCCAATGCTATCTCTAGGGACTATTGCAACCGTTCTATCACGTTGAATGATGCTTATGACTCTATTTTGAAGGCTGCTCATGTGCCAACCTATAGTAAAGGGTTTATCGTGATTTCAGTCGGCCTTGCAGCCGGCTTATTCGCCATCGTTCTTGGTGGCTTTGTTCCTGATGCTTTTGTCACTTTCGTCGCCGGACTCGTACTTGGACTGTTTCAGGTAACCATGCAACACCTAGGTGTTTCCAAATTTTTCATCAATATTATCGGAAGCTTCATGACCTCATGGGTTGCTTTATTTTTCATCCATGCCCTTGGTTTTGGCACCAACTTAGATCTGATTATTATCAGTTCTATTATGCCACTTGTTCCCGGTGTTGCAATTACCAATGCTGTTCGAGATACCATTCATGGTGATCTGGTTTCAGGCGCTTCAAGGATTTTAGATGCCTTCATCATTGCCGCTTCCATCGCTGCTGGTGTCGGTATTGCGCTTTCTATCTTCAATTCCATATATGGAGGTATCCTTTTATGATGATTCAAGTGTTTGCTGCCTATTTCGTTACTATTTTTTTCGCAATTATTTTTAAGACATCAAAAAACCAACTGCTTATATCCGGTTTCGTCGGCGCAGTTGGTTGGTGGGGCTATTTAATGGTTATCCATTATGATTATTCTATTGTTACCGGTAGTTTTATCGGCGCTTTTTTAGTTAGCCTGCTTGCCAATCTTTTTTCTAAAATACGAAAATCACCTGTCACCATATTCCAAATACCCGGCATTATACCTTTGGTTCCGGGTATGGGTATGTACAAAACACTCTATGCGGTCATCGATGAAGATTATAATTTGGTAGCCAAGCACCTTTTTGAAACTCTACAGATTGCCGGTAGCATAGCTGTTGCCATGATGCTCATATTTTCTTTAAGCACATTGATTGAACAACACATTTCAAAAAAAGCTTAATCTTCATGTTTCTTTACGATATTAATAGCAATGGGTCTAAATCTTCTTGTATGAAATTTGTCTTCATTTTTTCGTATCGTGAAGTATGTTATCCCTAATAGCACAAATCCAAAAAGAAGACTCATAATTTCCTCATTCACACCCAACTGACTACCTAAAAGATAACCTACACCCAATCCAATTAACAGACCAAAAAGGGGTATAATGTACATGATGATTACCGCTAGAAGGAAATTACTCTCTTCTAGACTAATGCCTACTAAATCTCCTACATCTGCTTGGCAAAGATTCTCTGCTTCAAGTATCATTTCTTCTGTTTCTACACCTGCCAAGCATGCATTGCAATGATCACAGGCATCATGTCGTTGCAACTTCACACTCACTAAGTTACCCACAACTTCTGTTACTTGTCCGATTTCTGCCATACTATCACCTTCCGATTCTTAAGACGGATATGTTGTTTTGTTACTTCTCTTAATAAAGGTATCAAATCTTTATATCATTATTTTATCATGTTATGCCTCAAACGTCTATCTAGGTTATCGGTGTCAAGATATAAAAGTTCAACTTTATGGTTTTGACGATTTGACTATGTCTATATACATTTGTCCTTCTAGCCACGTCTTCAATGATATAAAATCTTTTGCAAAGCCATCTGCACCTAGATCTTTCCAAATCTCTTGATTATGATCAAAGGCCTGTCCGCCTACAATAATTTTTAGTGTTTTTAGGCCCGTGTCTCTTTTTACGACTTCGATTAGATTTTTCATGCCGTCTAAATGATAGGACATCGTTGCTGATAAAGCTAATATATTTACTTTTTTATTTTTCAGCATCATGATGACACTATCCGTTGGTACACTGGTACCAATATAGTAGGGCGTAATGCCAAGCAAAGAAAAATACTCACTAATCATCCTTATTCCGACTGTATGAGGTTCAGAATTTAGAGACATGCATAAAACACTATACTTACCTTTTGGGACCTCACCTGTTATGGTTGACATCATTGAAAGTATTTTATGTACCACTTGAGTAGCAAAGTGCTCAACCGCTACATTCACTTCCCCTCTTTCCCACATTTCTCCTATATCTACCATGATTTGTAAAAGGATCTCTTCATATATAATGAGGATATTATCTTTGGATGGATTCAACTGCAAAATCATATATAGCGCTTCTTGCTCATTGCCTTCAATAAGATATTTTTTTAATTTTTCTTTGAATGCTTTTAGATCAACCAGATCCTCAGCAGGATTAACCACCTGGTGCCCCATCAACTTATCGATGGATATATTGAGTACTTCTCCTAAGCGTTTTAGCAAATCTCCTGTTGGAAATCTGACACCTTTTTCGTAATTGGCTATGGTTGTTTGCCCAACGCCTAGTTGGTCACCTAATTCTTTTTGGTTCATATTTAATTGCGTTCTAATTGTTTTTAGATTATCACCAAACGATGTCATATCATCACCTCTTGTTTCATTATATCACGTTATGTAATAATTGTCATGGATTTTGTTTAGTATACCTAGGTTACGACTAGACGAAGTATCCTAATAAAGAGTATAATAATATGGAGGTGTCAAAATCCAAAATGTTTTTTGACCCTTTTACCACAATATAAAATACTAACTTTATACAAGGGGAGACACTAATGGATAATTATGCCGAGTTTATGGACCGTTTGCTTGAAGAGACTATGAAACACAATGCAACGGATTTACATCTTTGCGTTGGTAGCAAACCGCTTATACGTGTTAATTCAAGGCTTCGACCCATTGAAAACACCGATGTCCTAACACCTGAAACGATGCGTCAAATCGTAAACCTTTACTTAAACGAAAAACAACTTGAGGGTCTATATGAGAAAAAAACATTAGATATGTCATATTCAAAACAAGATTTGGGGCGATTCCGATGTAATTTTTACATACAAAGAGGTACATTTGCCCTTGCCATACGCTCCCTCCCCCTTGTTATTCCTGATTTAGAAGCACTTGGATTACCTGTCATCGCAGCTGATTTTTTGGATAAGAATAAGGGACTGATTCTTATAACCGGTTCAACCGGCAGTGGTAAATCCACCACATTAGCCAGCATGATTAAGATGATTAATGAACGTTATCATTATCACATCACGACCATAGAAGATCCGGTGGAATACTTACACAAACATGTGAAAAGTATGGTTACTCAAAAAGAAATCGGAAGCGATGCCCTTTCTTTTTCAGGCGCCTTAAAATCGGCTTTAAGAGAAGATCCGGATGTTATTATGTTAGGTGAGATGCGTGATATGGATACCATCTCTATTGCATTAACCGCAGCCGAAACCGGACACTTGGTTTTGTCCACTTTGCACACAAATGGGGCTGTCAAAGCTGTAGACAGAATATTGGATGCCTTTCCCACGGAACAACAAAATCAAGTAAAAAGTCAACTGGCAACAGTCCTAGAGGGTATTATCTCGCAGCAACTGGTCCCTCGTAAAGACCATAAAGGCCTTGTTCTTGCGAGTGAAATCATGGCTGTCACACCTGCCGTGCGCAATCTGATTCGTGAAGGAAAACAATATCAAATCAACAACCTCATTCAAAACGGTATGACTCAAGGCATGCGTTCTCTAGAGAGAAATCTTGTTCAGCTATGTCAAGATGATATCATAGATGATCAAGAAGCACGTTTAAGAGCTCAAGATATTCAATTATTTGATGCCTATTTTGATGTTTTGACCTAAATAATAGCAATTTATGGTTAATGGGTCAAAACTAAGTTTCACTAAATTCATATACCATATATAGATTACGTTGATACATTCGTAACTATATATGGTATATGAAAGTTCAACTATATAGTTTTGACGCCTTAACCAATTTATAATCTACTAAAAGAGGGGAGAAAACACGTGTCCAAATCAAACCACAAATTACCAAAAGAAGAAATAATTATTTTCGTACGCCAGCTAGCTTTGGTTATTGATTCAGATATCTCTTTGTATGAAGGGCTTGAAATGATTAAGAACAAAACTGATCATTCGGAATTAATTGTTATCCTTGAAGATATGCTGTCTGGCATTAAGGCAGGACGTTCTTTAGGTGAAGTCATACAAAATCATGAAAAAGCTTTTTCATCTTTTATCACAAATATGGTTGATATCGGTGAAAAAAGCGGTGATCTAACTGGAAACTTAAACCAAGTTGCAGATGCTTATGAAAAAGAACTTGAGGCTGCCGTTAGGGTGAAGTCGGCTGTCACATACCCTATTATACTCTCTGTCTTAATGTTTGCTGTTATATTGCTCCTTGTTCTTCAAGTTCTGCCTATGTTCAACGAGATCTTAACTTCTCTGGGCGGTGAAATGCCTACATTAACAAAAGGTATCCTATCTATCAGCTTCTTTATTGGCGACTATATACTTGTTTTTTTAGGCTTAATGACGGTTGCTTTGATTTTTTACTACTACTATAAAAGAACCATTGGAGGCCACCTCTTCTTGGATCGACTCAAGTTTAAGCTTCCTATTATTAAAGATATCTACGCTTCATTAACCGCTGTCCGTTTTGCAAGAAACCTAGCTGTTCTTATTAGAAGTGGCATCAGTATTAGCATCGGTATAAAAATGATAAAGCCAATTATGAATAATTTATATGTAGAATCCAAGATGGATCATGCTATATTGGATATAAACAACGGAAAGCCTGTGGACAAGGTGATCGAAGATTTAAACCTTTTTCCATGGGTGCTAAATAAGCTTTTTTCAGTGGCTCAAACTACTGGGCATATGGATGCCATGTTAGACAAAGCCGCTATTGTTATGGAAAAAGAGACCGATGCAAGATTAGACCGACTTACGACGGTTATCGAGCCCATTCTAATCATATTATTATCCCTTATTGTTGGTATTATACTTATATCTGTTATACTACCCATCGTCAGTATCATGGATTCTATAGGATAGGGGTGGTCATGTGTTAAGACGTAGTTCTACTCTAAGTATATGGGCACAAATCATGACTTTACCTTTCTTATTTATTATGGTTTTCTTATTGGTCGGCCGTCTTTCTTCTTATAATGAGACTTTTACAAGCCTTAATAAATCAGCACTAGAAGAAACAGTTAAGAAGTATGTTATCCAATGTTATGCATCAGAAGGTAGCTATCCCCCTAACCTTGATTATTTATCAGAGCATTATGGATTGATTCTAGATTATGAGCACTATATATATGATTATGAAATCTTTGCTTCTAATATCATGCCAAACATTATAATTCTTGATAAACGGATACATGAAATCGACCAATAAAGGAGACGCTATGTCAAAAAGAAAAATTAATATCTCTGTTGAATCTATTATGGTGATTCTTTTGATGATTATTTTCGCCGTCTCCATATCTACCCTTGTATTCCAAGGCAGTCAAGTCTATGAAACAATCCTAAGAGATAAAGAAATGGCTGAAAATAATCGAATCGCATTGTCTTACATCAACATGAAAATTAAGCAAAACGATACAAAAGATGCTATTTACTTGGCTACTTATCCCTCTGTTGAAGAAGATGTATTGGTCATCTTACACCACGGACTAGAAAAAGGGTTAATAACTTATATTTTTTTTCATGAGGGTGCCTTATGGGAATGTTATACCGATGGCGATTTAGATCTTGCAATAAGTTCAAAAATCATCCATTTAGAAGGTCATTTGCTTTTCTCAAGTGATCCTATGAAGGGACAGATCCTTACCACGCTTTACAAGCATGAAGAAGATAAAAACCCTACTCGAATGTACGCAACGCTAAGAACCTATTAGAAAGGAGATGAACAGAAATGAAAACGTGTCTAAGTCAGGAAAAAGGCTTTACTCTCATCGAGATCATCATCTCTATTGCCCTTTTAAGTATCGTTAGTGTTATTATTTTAAGACTTTTTGTTTTATCGTATACAATAAATGAAGAAGCTAAAATCTCCGACGAAGCCAATACCTTAATCGTCAATCAATTGGAAAACTTAAAGACCTACGATGATCTTGGAACGTATTTAAAATCTCATGCTTGGCTTGTTGAGACGTCAAAACATATACAAGGTCAATCTTACTATGATGTTGATTTCAGACTAATTGATACACCTGATTCATACACCCTTCATTGGTCCATGGTAAATGATAAAACCATCTCCAATCTTTACCATGTTACAGCTTATCTTATCCATACTACAAACAATGAAACTTTAACTACTTATACAACAAAACACTATTTCAAGTACAAGGAGTAGGCCTATGATCAATCATCCTTTATATAAACGTCAAGAAGGTTCAAGTTCCATATTGGTTATCATACTTATGGTCGTCATGATGGTTTTCGGATTGGCTGTACTTACGACTTCACTTTCCAATAAGCGTTTGGCAGAAAAAAAACAGGATTGGCTCCATGACTATTATGACCTCGAAGGTCTTGTCGAAGAAAAAATCGGGAAAATTGACCAAATCTTATTAGGTGTGGAAGAAGAGGCCATCCAATATATCTCAAATGGAACTTATCCCTTGAATCTTACTCTTGATACTCATTTGGAACTTCTATCAAAAGAGCAGACTTTTTCTTATATCTATATAGAATTATTAAAAGAACGTCTAAGTAGTGCAATCAAAGGCGATAAATCATTGGCTTTATACATGTCTGACTATGATTTTAATGACATTAAAAATGGTTATGTTATTAAACCAAGCTTCATCGAGTTTGATTCCCATCATTTAGAAGGCTCTTATCCTAGACATATAACCGTAACGCTTGCCCTGCTTCCACCAACTCCTGACAATCTAAAGGAAGACTACCATTTGATTAACCGGTTTGATATTATTAGTTACTACCAATGGCAAGATGCTTTTGAATATGATGAGATTTTTGAGTTTGATGATATTTTTGATGCGCCAGCCGACTCTGAATTTCTCGATGAGATGCCATCAAATCCTTTTGAAGATACAGACCAACCACTTCCATGATTGACATTTAATATTAATTGATATATGATATACAAGGTTTGATACATAACGTATGGCACTGTGTGTCGTACGTTTTTGTAAGTTTGTAAGTTAATAACAGGCAATGAAATTGGAGGATTTACAATGATTACAACGGATAACGTGAGTTTAAGCTTTAGCGACAAGCAACTTTTCAAAAACATAAACCTTAAATTCACCCATGGCAACTGTTATGGTGTCATAGGTGCAAATGGATCTGGTAAATCCACCTTCTTGAAAATACTTTCCGGTGATATTGAAGCGACAACCGGTGACATCGCTGTTACGAAAGGTGAGCGTATTGCTGTTTTAAAGCAAGACCACTATGCTCACGACGAAGATACTGTGCTTGATACTGTTATTATGGGTCATGAGCGACTATATAATATCATCCATGAAAAAGATGCCCTTTATGCCAAAGAGGATTTTACCGAAGAAGATGGCATAAAATCTGCCGAGTTGGAAGGCGAGTTTGCTGAGCTTGGTGGCTGGGAAGCTGAATATGACGCAGAAAAACTATTAATTGGTCTTGATATTCCTAAGAACCTTCATAGCAAGCTTATGAAAGATCTAACCGGTGCCCAAAAAGTCAAGGTTCTTTTAGCTCAAGCGCTTTTTGGCAACCCACATATTCTACTCCTTGATGAGCCAACCAACCACTTGGATTTCAAATCCATTATGTGGCTAGAAGAGTTCTTAATCAACTACGATAATACTGTTATAGTTGTATCTCATGATCGACATTTTCTTAATAATGTATGTACACATATCGTAGATATTGACTTTGGTAAAGCGAAAATGTATGTGGGAAACTATGATTTCTGGAAAGAATCTAGTGAACTGATGCTTAGATTAATCAATGACCAAAATAAAAAGGCTGAAGATAAGATTGCTGAACTTAAGTCTTTCATCGCACGATTTAGCTCAAATGCATCAAAAGCTAAACAAGCTACTTCTCGTAAAAAAATGTTAGATAAGATTACCATAGAAGATATTCAACCGTCTTCTAGAAGATATCCTTTTGTGGGGTTCATTCCGGACCGTGAAGTTGGTAAAGATATTCTTCGTGTTGAGGGTATTAGTAAAACTGTTGATGGTGTCAAGGTATTAAACAATGTTACTTTTATTGTTAATAAAGACGATAAGATCGTTTTCTTAAGTGATAATGAGATTGCAAGAACGACTTTATTCCAAATCCTTATGGGAGAGGTTGAACCGGATGAAGGTACTTTTACTTGGGGTGTTACGACGACGACAGCCTACTTACCAAAAGACAATGGCAAATTCTTTAATGGTGTTGAGTTGAACTTAGTTGAGTGGTTACGCCAATACTCTAAAGATGATGACGAGTCTTATATCCGTGGTTTCTTAGGTAAGATGTTGTTTTCCGGTGAAGAAGCTCTCAAAAAAGCCCATGTTCTTTCCGGTGGTGAAAAAGTACGTTGTATGTTATCTCGTATGATGCTTTCCGGTGCGAATGTTATCGTTCTTGATGAACCTACAAACCACTTGGATCTTGAGTCTATTACAGCTGTTAATGATGGTTTGATTGCTTACAGGGGTAATGTTTTGTTCTCTTCTCATGACCATAAGTTTATTGAAACGGTGGCAAATCGTATTATCGAGTTGACACCAAACGGTATTGTGGATCGTATGATGGAGTTTGATGAGTGGTTGGCTAATGATGAGTTGCAGGAGACGATTAAAAGTATGTATGCGTAGGGGGGGGGGTTAGCATCTTGTCTTGAAGACTGATAAGATACATGATGTTGCTTTCTTATAAGCCTAGTTACACACACAGTTTTAGGAACTTCATAGTCGATGTTGATAATGCTTAAAACCCATAAATAAAAGCAGTAAGTGTTTGTTTTCCTAAACACTTACTGCTTTGTTGTTCTCTAGGAAAGTCTATGCCATATAATGCGTTGAAGCGTCGCATTAACGATTAAGTATGTCTTTCCTGCCGGAATAATTTAATTTGTAAAGCGAGGCATAACCTCTTTGTTCTTTGTTAGATAGAATAGATACTCTTTTTATTGAAGGTTGTTTTGATTCCTTCGATGCCGCTTTTACATAGCATGGGTTCATCATGACAGGCTCTATGATTATTAACCTTGCTTCGGTTACTTATAATTGTGAAGCATTATTAAATAAGATTAAGACAGCCATGATGATCATCATGAATAATAAAAGATAAATACTGTAAGGCCTATAAGGTACTAAGACATAAAGAATCATTATACTATTTAAATGATTCAAATCTTCTGTTGGCTTCATCCCAATTAATAATCTCCCAAAAAGCTTGAATATAATCAGGCCGTCTGTTTTGATACTTCAGATAGTAAGCATGTTCCCATACATCTAGAATTAAAATAGGTTGCTTGCCTTCACTAATCGGACTGTCTTGGTTAGGGGTTGAGCTTATTTCTAATTTTCCTTCTGATAAGGTCAGCCATGCCCATCCGGAACCGAACCTTGTGGCAGCAGCTTTGTTAAAGGCTTCTTTCATGGCTTCAAAGGAACCGAAAGTTGCTTCTATGGCTTCCGCCAATGGACCTGTTGGGTTTCCTCCCCCGTCTGGTGATAGCCCTTCCCAGAATAGACTGTGGTTATAAAACCCACCTCCATTATTTCGAACAGCTGTCTGTAGGTCTACGGGTAAATTGTTTAGACTTGCTAATATCTCTTCTATCGACTGATCAATACCTTGGCCTTCTAAAGCCGCATTGAGGTTGTTTGTATAAGCCGCATGATGTTTACTATGATGAATTTCCATGGTCATGGCATCAAAGTGGGGTTCTAATGCATCATAACTATAAGGTAACTTTGGTAATTGAAATGACATAAACATTCCTCCTTCTTATTGCTTACTTATTTCTTTATAAAGTGTTCTAACTTAGTATATACACTCTAATCTTATTGACTTCATATTTGATCTGTTACAAGTATATCATGCACGATTGAATTATTCAAGTTTTTTTGATTATGATTATTATTATCTATTGGTTGCTTTTTCTTTCTAAGTTTTTTAAGTTGGTCATATGTATGTTTTGCTTGTTTTCATTCTTAAAGGTCATCGGCTTTTCTGACTTAAGCGTTTTAAGGTAGACGATGGTTTCATCTAACATATGCTTTTCTATGTGTAAAGTATGAGAGGCCGTTATTTTGTTGAGATTTAGAGATTTATAGTTTACTAATGTTGCTATATAGGTCTCTAAGTCCTGAGCTTCGACATAAATTAGAGGCTTTTCTAAATTATCACCTACAATAAGTAAACCAGACTCATGATCGAATAAGGATATGCTATCCCTTGTATGACCCGGTGAGTGAAACAGTAAAATACCATCTTCCCATTCTAATTTATCTTCAAATGTTATATTCGGCAACACCATCTGAACATTACCCATTTGATAATTTTCATTTTTTGACACTTGTTTATGCCACTGGTCCCTTATCAAAGACTTGCACATACGATGACTTATGATTTTTTCATTCTTAAAAGCCCCATTCCCCCATATATGATCCCAATGAAAATGTGTATTAATGACCACCACTTCTTTTGTATTCATAGATGGAAACATTTTAATTATGGGGAACATGGCTTCTGGCCCACAAAAAGTGTCTACTACATAAACACGTTCTTCTTTTTCTATTACGTATATACTCGTATCAAAGCCTTCCAAATCATCAAATGTAAAGGCTGTTGTATTTTTATTTAATTTTTCCTGTTTCATTGGTCACCTATTA
>NZ_JCBCDA010000011.1:0-6601 GCF_059865615.1 Petrocella sp.
GTATGTGAATTTAGTGAAACTTAGTTTTGACCCTTTAACCATTATTCTATATATTTATTAAATATCCACACACTAATTGCATAAGAAATTCCAAATAGGATTAAGCTAAAGGGTAACATCAACAAAGCAGTATATCCTTTCAAAAAATTATACATACTTTCCAACTGACTAACTCTTATCTTAGTCGTCGAAAATAATACTATCATTCCAATTGCAATCAACACTATGAAAATCGTCGTAAAAATCATAGCTCTTTTTTCACCATATCTATATTCTAACGGCTTATGTCCCGCACTATTTAATAACACAATAACGATTGAATAAATAATTCCCAATACATTCTCAAAGATTAATGTAAAACCCATAATAGAATTCATCAAAAAAACATATGCCATTGAAATAATTAATCCAATAGAAATAAAAATCAAAATTAAAACATACTTTTGTCCGACTATTGTTTTGACATCTAACGGGCTAGAATATAAGAAATTTTTCCAATTTCTGTTCGACTTTTCAACACTTACATATTCACCCATAGCGCATAACATAAAAATAATAACAAAAGACATTGCATTTAGCATAACTATAAAATCGCCTGTGTTTTTAATTTGGTTAAATAAAAAAACACTATTAATACAAATCATAACTAGCATTGCTAATAAGCTTTTTTTATTTATATATAAATCTCGAAGGATTAATCCTATCATCTATTCACCGCATTTCCATAAATTTTCTGACACCTTTAATACTATTATAAATAATAATATACAAACTGTTACCAAAGAAAATACTAAGCTGCCATACTGTATCAATAGACCATTTATATTGTCATTCTTTAAGTACGTTATATTGATAACCATAAAAACTAATGTAAGTGTAAGGACTGCTATTTTTCCGTCCTTAAAGTATACAACTAGAGGTACAAGTAAAAGTGTCCAAATAGTATATAAAAGAAATATATAAAATAGCAACTTCATTTCATAAACAACGTTTACCGCAAAAACAATTTTTAATAAACTTACTCCCAATATACATACAAAAAAATCAATCGTATTCAGTAATAAATTAAAGGACATTAGCCCCACTAAAAGTGATCTATACCCAATTGAAGTTGCAGCAATAAATCTATCAAATTGGACTATATTAATTCTTCTATAGTTACTAGTAAAATAATTAGCGTTTGTTACTAAAATAAAAAACAAAAATATCAAAATAATTAGTGCAGCTTCATTTGAGTTAAATAGCGCATATTTTTTTGCACTTACGATTACTGCACCAATGAGGAAAAAAAACATTGAATTTTTTACTGAATTGAACTTAATATTGCTTTTGTTTATCATCCATAAGTATTCAAAAACACCTTTCATTTAGTCACCGTCTTCTCACTGTAAATTCGCATTATGTCATCAATAGAAGGATTGTTAGCATTATATTCCTTTATGTATTTTTCACTATATCTTATTAAGACTTCAACTTCTGAATTTATAGACTTATATGCAATTATATCACTCTGTACTAATTCATTTAAAATTGTCTTATTGTTCTTTATAGTCAAATATTTTTTATGCAATTCTTCTTTTTTTTCACAAAACACAATTTCTCCTTTATGGATAAAAAGTACATTGTCTGCTATTTGTTCCAAATCACTCGTAATATGTGTTGAGAATAAAACTGCATTATCTGCTTCATTTGCAAACATTTTTAATTCATCCAGAATTTCACATCTGAAGACCGGATCCAGACCGCTTGTTGGTTCATCTAATATAAGTAATTGAGCTTTATGAGATAAGGCAACTGCAAGTGAGAGTTTGGTTTTCATTCCTTTTGAATACTTTCCTAATTTTTGATTAAATGACAAACCAAATTTAATCAAATATTCTTTGAATACAGCATCCGACCAATTTGAATATATATATTTCAAAATTTTAGATACTTCTTTCGCATTTAAACAATCATCAAATGGTAACTCATCAAACACTACTCCAATATTATCCTTAGATTCTTTCTCATAATCCAAACTGTTCTTACCAAATAATTTTATTTCCCCTTCACATTTAACTAGATTTAAAATGCACTTTATTGTTGTCGTTTTACCACTACCATTTTGCCCGATAAAACCTGTTATTTCTCCTTTATGCAATGAAAAATTTAATTCTTTCAATGAAAAATTTTTATATTCTTTAACCAAATTATTAACATCCAAAACATTTTCCATTCCACTTATTCTCCTTTTATTATAAAAAATCGTTAGGCGTTTACTAAGCAGAAATAATTTCACAATTACCTAATAAAAATTGTCCTATCATTTATAAGTTAACTAGTATTGTCATAAATGATAGAACATTTTTCCAAAAATCTCCACCATCAATATTATGCATTTCTTCTGCTGTAAGTTCTTGGAACATATCATTGTTTAAATTCATTTCAATTTCCTCCTAAAATTTTTATGTATAACAGTTCCGTTCTCGAGATTCGCTCGGAACTGATGATACCACATTTCATTTACAAATTTGTATTAATTCCAATATATACCATTTTGGGGGAGTTCTACAAACAGTTTGATCTTACCTTAGGCCTTGATGCCTAGAAGGATAAATTAACTATGTTTAAAAGTATTCAGGAGCCTATTTACTATCTCTACATAGAATATTGCAAGCCTCTTATTATGGCCATCAATGGAAGCCCAACATCTTAATTCAGGTATTCTCAAAGACCTGAAAATGCTCATGAATCATGGCTATTATTCAATATTATATTCTCAGTTTATGTACTATACTTAGGGATTCGTTAACTCATTAAATTCTCTCTTATTAATACATAATTCCATTCTTAATTATTTCTCCTATATCATCGTTTGATTTATTTATCACAATCCTAACTTACAAATCTTTTCTCCCATAAAAAGATTAACACTTGTTTTCTGTCACCTCAGATATCTACTAAATAACTACTTCTGCTCGTCTTTAAGACTATATATTAATTTTTTAGTGCTTATCATAGCATAACAATTATTTTTATAAAAGTAAAGCACTTTTAGGTATATTTTGTAATTCAAATATTATTATTGTAATTTTTTTACATATATGGAGATTATTGGAAATACAGTATGGCGAGACTAAGGTTTTGAGATATCCGGTCCACAGCGTTATATATGAAAAATTAGATACTAAAAAAAGGGGCAGTCGGATAATATAATTATTATCCGACTGCCCCCTTTTTTATATCAACATTTATGACTTTCTAGATGTTATATCTTGCTACAGCACAGAAAATACGGTTTTACTTCTTGTTGGTGGTGACAACCTTATCCCATACCTTCTGGTTAACTTCAACTGTATAATCTTCTTTCCAAGCATTAAAAAGTTGATCAAATTCACCTTGTTTCTGGCTTCTGGCGTATTGATCTTTGATATAACCTTCGTACTCTTTTACACTCATCACTTCTTCTTCTGATGGGTATATATGGTCCATTTTTTTGATGATATGGTAGCCGAAGTCACTGACAACTAAGTCACTGATTTCGCCGTTTTCCATTGAAAAAGCTGCCGCATCAAATTCAGGTACCATTTCACCTTGATAGAAGGTATATATACCATCATTTTCTACTTTGCCGGGATCTTCTGAATACGTCTTTACAAGTTCCGTAAAATCTTCACCAGCGTTTACCTTGGCTAAGACCTCCCTGGCTAACTCTAAGGCCCCTTCTTTCTCTGTTCCGTCTTCATTTTTGTTGGCGATTAATATATGTTGCGCTTGAACTTGTTCTAACACACCATCATATCCATATTGCAAAATCTGTTGGTAGGATACATCGCCTTGTAAACTTAAGGTGAGTTCTTCTTCATTAACGATGAAATCTTCAAGTTCTAAATCCATTAGTTTTTCACCTAATGCATTGTTTACAAAAATCGTCTTAACATTCTCTAAACTGATGTCATCTTCTTTTAAGACTTCTTCTGATTTTGTAAGCAGATATTCATCCATTCTTGTTTCGATTATTGCTAACTCTTCATCTGTTAATTCAATGCCACGTTCTTTAGCTATTAAAGCTGATATGTGTAACCTTGATAAAGAATCTATCGCCGCTTCTTTGGCAATCTCATCAAAGGTCTTACCTTCAAAACCTTGTTCCCATATGGTTGGTCCATATTGAGACTCATACATCGCTTCTAATTCTCGTAATACGAATATAGCTTCACCTACAGGGACTGACTCTCCGTTGACCATCATGATAGAATCCCCTGATGTACAGGCCGTCATAAGACTTAAAATTAATATACTTGCTACAATTAATGACATTATTTTTTTCATTTTTAGCTCCTTGTTTGCCTATTTTGACTTCATCTAAAAACACCTTCATTTTTCTCTACTAGCTACTCTATTTTATCGGAATTCCTTCTATAAATCAACCATTTTAACAAACTGTCATCACAATGACCTCACCTTGCCATCAATCTGCCACATTGCCAGTAATGCTTTGCTCGATTATAATAGAACTTGAAGACCAGTTTATTACTAAAAATCTTGTGGTTAGAAATCTTATAACAGGGAACATAATACTAGGAGGTTATTTATGTATAGAGATTTTATAGAAAAGCAATTTAATGTAAAACTACATCAGATTATCATAAGCCACCCCAGGCTCAAACAACACCCCATTAAGAAAGTGGTTATAAAGCCTTATTTAAAAGGTGACCAATTGCTTTTTCAGTTCCAATCCTATTCGACAACGCAAGTTTTTCACAAAAATTATGGTTTTGAAGATGCTTTGACTGTGTTAAATGGGTATTTGGATCAGAATATATTCAAGCAGATGGATGGTTTTTCCAGTAACTTCACTTGGCATGTCCTGATCAACAAAAAGGGACATATGACTTTAAAAAAATCGGAGGCCCGTTTTGAAAAAGTGCCTAATCTTAGCCATGACCGTCAGAAACAATATCTATTGCCAGAGGGTACAGCGATTCCTTATTTGGTAGAATTGGGGGTCATGACCTCTGAAGGTCAAGTCCTCAAAAAAAAATATGACAAGTTCAAACAAATTAATCGCTTTCTTGAGATGGTGGATGATGTACTCTATGTTCTAGACCAAAAAGAGCGTATTAAGATTCTTGATTTTGGTTGTGGTAAATCTTATTTGACTTTTGCGCTCTACCACTATCTTACCGCCATCAAAGGTAAGTCGGTTGATATCATCGGCTTGGATCTCAAAGGAAAAGTTATAGAAGACTGTAACGCTTTAGCTAAAAAATGTCACTATGATTATCTTCATTTTGAACAGGGAGATATTGTCGACTATACGTCTGAACATGACATCGACATGATGGTCACATTACATGCCTGTAACACAGCAACGGACCTTGCTCTTAAAAAGGCCGTCGATTGGAAGGCTCAAGTCATTCTCTCTGTACCATGCTGTCAGCATGAGCTTAACCATCAAATCCACATAGAACCACTAAAAGACTTATTGTCCTATGGTATCATCAAAGAAAGAGTGGCTGCGCTTTTTACGGATGCTATGCGTGCCAATTGGCTAAAAGCCAATGGGTATGAGGTACAGATTCTTGAGTTTATTGATATGACCCACACACCAAAGAATCTACTGATACGTGGTATCAAAGCAGATTCTAAGATGGAGGGTACTATAGATTTGTCCGGTTTTGATGCGCTTGAAGATTACCTTGGTAGTGATCTAACCATCCGGAAATTGTAGCTTGGATTACATCGGTGTTTTCATCATTATTATCTCGTTACATCATGTAATTGTTCCAGTACTCTGGATAGCAAAACTGCACAATCTTCTCGTGTGGCTTTTTTATCCGGTGTATATGGATTATAATAAAGGTCTTGTGGTTGGACTAGACCTTGGTTCACCACATCTAAAAAATATGTATTGCTCCAATGATTGGATAAGCTGTATGGGTAAGGGTTGTTGGTTTCATATGTTCTGAAGCTACGACTAAGGATTGTCAGCATCTGACCTATGGTAATATGGCCTTGAGGATCAAAAACATGATTGCCTTTACCCTCTATGATGCCTCTTGCTGCTAAGGTCATAACAAAACTTTTAAACCAGTGATCCTGACTGACATCACTGAAATTAGATGGCGTGGTGGTATCTACAGTATAGCCTGCTGTCATAAGAAGCATTTTGGAAAATTCTGCTCTTGTAACCGGATTCATAGGTCTAAAATTACCATCGGGATAACCATTTATAATACCTCTATGATAGAGGTTCATAATAGCGCCATAAGTCTTCTGACCGGGTTCTATATCTACCAGCTGCAATTGATCTCTGCCTTCATGTGTAACAAATACTTTCATTGGAAAAGTATAGGTGGGATGACTGATGAGCCTCTCATCCCAGTTTTCTCCTTCTTTGTTTTCCAAGTTATAATACACTTCTAAAACATGACTCTCTGTAAAACGCCATGAAGTTATGGTAATTGGCGTCTTAGTGACTTGATCTGACCAAGTGAGTTTGATGACGGCACTGTGGTCTGAGAGGACTTGTACTTCACTAATAACTCTAGGTGCGGCCATGACTGGCATTCCACAGACCATAACCATCACCAATACGCCTATGAGACTTTTCTTAAAT
>NZ_JCBCDA010000019.1:0-8021 GCF_059865615.1 Petrocella sp.
CATTCCTATGCCAGCTCCAATATCGGTTCCTCCCGAACTGTCGATTCTATCAATCGCATCATGTAATACTTCTTTATCTGATGTAAGTCCTGAGAGCAATTTGGCACTACCATCAAAATCAATTACCGCCGCCTCATCCTCTTCACCTAATTGATCAACAAAGGCTTTTGCTGCATCTTTCCTTATACCGGAAGGATCATTCCAACCCATACTTCCAGATGAGTCTATTGACATCGCTATGGCTATTGTTTTTGTCGGTTGATTCGTTTGGCTCGGTGGTTTGATTTCACTGTCCCAAACCTTTTCAAATGCTTTTTTATTTAACAATACATATTTGGAAAAATGTTGGATTGTAACTGATATTGTCCCATTTACTGAATCTAGGGTTTGATTCTCAAGTAGTATCATCTCTTGATTGACTTCATCAACATAATAGATTGCAGGTTCAAACTCTTGATTCTGAAGCAACTCATTGTTAAAGGCAAATGTTAGCTCTGCTGAATCAAAAGTTCCATCTAAATCAAATTCATAGCCCGCACCAACATAACCCGGCATATCTTCCGGCAAATAAAAGTTATCCCCGGATACTTTTCGTATAGACAAAGTATCTATCAGTCTTCCTGGTATATTCATCGTTATTGTAGGGACCGCTCTAAGGTCTGTTTCTTCCTGTGAGGCTGTTTTTGTTATTAAAAATATTTCATCGCCATCTAGGATTCCATTTCCATTTGTATCCGGATTTGTTGGATCCGTTCCTACTTCAAGTTCTTTTGAATCACTTAATCCATCATTATCCGTATCATACAGTAATGGATTTGTGGAATGAATATTCATCTCATCATAATCACTAAGACCATCTCCATCGGTGTCAACATCCCATGGATTCGTACCTAATACTTGTTCTTCTAAATTGGTTAGGCCATCTCCGTCAAAGTCCTCATCCCCATCTAAGATGCCATTATTATCCGAATCAACTTCTAAAGGATTGGTTCCTGTGTAATATACTTCATAATAATCTGTAAGGCCGTCACCATCTGTATCCAGATTATAAGGATCTGTACCATAAAATACTTCATAAATATTTAAAAGGCCATCATTATCTTCATCGCCATATTCATCAAATTCCAAGGTCAAAATTGCGCTTATTGTTACATTGCTTGCTGGCATGGTAAATGTTGTTTCTTTTGAAGTTTTGTCGTCAAAAGAGCCTCCACCAGTTGATGCCCATTCCGTAAAATTATAGTATTTTTCTGGTACTACTTTTACATTTACTCTTGCTCCAGGTGCATGATTTCCTACAATACTTATGTTAACTTCTCCACCTATTATCGTTTCAACTTCTAGTTTATATGTTAGAGCATTCGTACTTCCACCGGATGAAGAGCCTCCTGTACTCGATGTTGTTTTATCTTCTTCTTTTATGATGCCTTCTGGGATTATGGGGTCTTCTATCTCTTTATCATTCTCTATATCTTTATCAAAAAGTTCTAATAATCTGTTTATAATGACCATGGCTTCAGCTCTTTTTGCATTCGCATTTATCGCAAAATGCTTATCTGGATAGCCTTGAACTAATCCTAAATTAACTGCTTGCTGGATGGCTTCATATGCCCAAAAGGTAGATTCTAAATCATTAAAATTATAAACTTCTTGGCCTATGTTCTCAAAACCTTCTACTCGCATAATAAGTGTTACAATTTCTGATCTGGTAATATAGGCACTTGGCTTAAAGGAGCCATCTTTATATCCTTCAATTAAACCTAATGACTTTCCTATTAGGATATTGTCTTTGCCCCAATGATTCAATATATCAGAGTACGCTACATCACTGCTTACTTCCGATGTTAAATCCACTAATTCCGATTCTGAATAGAGTGCCCTGAGTACAAGCGTTATAAACTCTGCCCTTGTTATCATTTTTTCAGGCATTATGTAATAAATATTGTCAATTTGAGTACCCTCTACAACTTCTTTGTCAATTAATTCCTTAATTTCTTTTTCTGCCCAATGCCCTATAATGTCAGGATGATTTGGGTTTGTCTCTGCAAAAGCACTGATGTGTGCAACTTGCAAAAGAATTGTAAAACACAAAACAATTGCTAAAACTCTCTTCATTCTTTTCATTTTCTTTTTCTCCTCTTAAAATTTGTTGGATTCTAAGAAGGTCGGTTACACTATTAGCTCCGAGTAGACCAAGTGTCCCATTAAAGTCTATTCATCTACGCTCCCCTATCTCATGTTCCCCTCTTACAAAATCCATGTTGATAGCGGAGGGTACACTATCTTTATTCAATCGGTTAAGCCCATTCCTTAACTTGTATGAATCCAATAAATATACAAAAAAAAGCCAGGAAGCATCCTTGATTCATGCAACCGGCTACCTTTTCTCTTTCTTTAAGGTCCTTTGGCTTTGCGTCCTTATCTTTCGATAAGTTTGCCTTTAAATTATCATTAAAGATATAATATCATCATATTTTATATACTGTCAATCTGTTTTCAAATATTAATAGTCTTATATGCTCAATTTCTTTTCTACTTTTTTGAGTATATAAGACCATATTGGTATCCCACCTGAGTTTTGAAGTGAATATCTAAAAACAATCCAGCAATCCCTTGTGGTTACTGGTGGTTACTGGTATTTTCTTGTCTACTTTTTGTGTTTTATATATGGCGCAATATAGCGATACATGTTATAATAATAGTATATTCCAGAGGAGGACGCTTTATGAACATACTATTATTCGGTGTTTCAAATGTGGGCAAAACCGTTGCTGGCAGGCTGCTTGCTCAACGTTTAAGTTATGATTTTTACGATTTTGATGAAGAAGTTAAAAAGAATCTCAATACTACATTGGAAAATTTTGTGACAAATAGAACACTGCGCGAACGCGATAGAATACGTTGCGAAGTTATCAATGCTCTCATCTCTCATAAAGGCAACAAAGTTATCGCTATCACTCCATTGTCCTATATACAACCCATTTATGCTCTCTTGTCTTCTTCAGATATATTCCCCATCGTATTAACAGATTCAGTTGAAAGCATTTTTGATCGTCTTGTTTTCAGTGACGAAAATGATGTTATCTATACAGATGATGCCTATAAAAACAAACACAGAAATCATTATCTATTAGAAATAAGCAAAGACCTCACTTGGTATGGTTCCGTTTACGCTGGCATTAAACATCATTTCCATATGTTAGGCCGACAGACGGAAGCTGTAGTCGATGCTTTGATTATCGAGTATCGTCTCGATGGCAAGGAGGTTTAGCCTATGTACTTACGTAAAATCAAACGTCCACAAGGTATTTACCTTGCCATTCAAGAAAGCTATTATGATAGTTCCAGCAAGCAAAGCCGAACTCGTACAATCCAGAGTCTTGGATACCTTGAATCTTTAAAATCTGAACATGACGATCCTATCGCTTTCTTCACTCAAAAAGCCTTGGAGATGACAGAACAAAAAAAATCCGAAAAATCAATCAACATTAAGATTGACTCTCATACAAAAATGGGAATAGATACAAACGATGTTCGCAACATTGGCTATGTTGTATTGAAAGAATTGTATAAAAGATTAGAGTTGGACAAGTTTTGGAACTGGAAGACACGCAATCTTTCCATAGAATTTAGCGTGAACCAAATTTTTCGCTTACTAGTATTTTCACGAATTCTAAGACCATCCTCAAAGAAAGGAACTTATGATGCCCGAAATTTCTTCTTTGAAGACTTCAAAGATTTTTCGCTTGACGATGTCTACCACGCACTAGACATTATCTCCAACAATAATGAAGCTCTTCAAAAATGGATTTATGATCGTTCCTCAAATATTTGTTCAAGAGATATGTCAGTAGCTTATTTTGACTGTACGAATTATTACTTTGATATTGGGCGGTCAGACATGGACACACTGGATGATAACGGAAATCCTGTCGATAAGGACGGCAACCCTGTTTCTACGAAATACAGAAAACGTGGACCAGAAAAAAACCATCGCCCTGATCCCATAGTTGAAATGGGGTTGTTGATGGATAGAAATGGGATTCCTCTCGCTTTTGATTTGTTCCCCGGAAACGAATCCGAAAAGGTCCATATGCGTCCTATAATTAACCGCATTAAAAATGAATTTTCAGATAGTCGCATTATTTTTGTAGCTGACAGAGGATTAAATACCTCAGACAATATCTACTATCTAAACGGCGATAATAAAGGAGATTATAATCAACGAGACGGTTATGTCTACGGCCAGTCCATCAGAGGCGCTGATGCAGATTTTAAAGAATGGGTTGTCTCAGCTGGGTATCGTGTTGATAAAATCACTAATGATGATGGGGAAGAAATAGCCTTCAAACACAAATCAAGAATCTATCCCAAAACACTTCACGTAAATGTGACAAAACCAGGAAGAAAAAATCCATTGAAAAAAGATGTCTCTGTCGATCAGAAACAAATGGTCTATTACTCAGAAAAATATGCAAAGAAACAGCAAGCTGATAGAGAAGTTATGATTCAACGAGCCAAAGATATGATTAGTCACCCAAAAAAATATGACAAAGTAACTTCTGCTGGCTCAGCCTCATATGTCCTTAACATAGCCTTTGACAAAAGTACTGGAGAGATAGTTAAGGGTAAATCATTGGCTTTGAATTTAGAGAAGATCGAAGAAGAAAAGAAATATGATGGCTATTATTCCATTGTAACCAGTGAACTGAACATGTCCGATATAGAAATTCGAGAAATATACCGTGGCTTGATTCGTATTGAAGATACATTTAAAATTTCAAAATCTGAGTTTAGTTCAAGACCAGTTTTTGTCCGCACAAACGACCATATAGATGCTCACTTTACAACGTGTTTTACCTCATTGATACTTATTCGATTGCTGCAAACAAAGCTTGAAAACCAATACCCTGTCGGAAAAATCATTAACTCATTAAAAAACTACTGTTGTGTCCCGCTTGATACAAACAACTACCAATTCACCTACTATGACGAGATCATTAAAGCCTGCAGCAAAGCCTTTAATATGACACTAGATAACAAATACCAAACACGGCAACAGATACAACATTTATTAAGATACTAAAATTTTGACATTTGCAATTTTAAGTCCTGTACGCTATATAGAAGAAATGGCGCATCCCAATACTTGAAAGGGCTGCGCCGTTTTTACTTCAAAACTCGAGATATTAGCACATATCCAGCTTTCTTTTGCTGAAATTTATTCCAATTGTTCAACTATTTTTGATATTTCTGGTCTTGAAGCTTTTGTATCTCTAATCGTAAAACTCAAAATACTAAACATTACATGCAGACTTATTGTTATCTGGAATTACTCAGCTACTCACAGTTATACTTGCTGATAGGATACAAAATTATAAATACCTCTAGAGCATGGAACCATTAATCGCATGTTAATAACAATATTAGTTCAAATATAAATTTTTGTCCACAAC
The DNA here is from genome assembly GCF_059865615.1 of Petrocella sp. NCBI lineage: Bacteria > Bacillati > Bacillota > Clostridia > Lachnospirales > Vallitaleaceae > Petrocella > Petrocella sp. Next base: position 5,457 of record NZ_JCBCDA010000019.1, read on the forward strand.
TCCGTTTTCTGCTCTAGTATCTAATTCTCAGAAAGCGTTTTGCAATTACCTTTATAGGGCTTAATTAGAGTACCTGAACCTGATTTTATAATCATAGAACTTTGATTTAAGTATAATGCCGGTCTAACACCACTACTTTCCTTTCATAAGCCCTATGATTCAAAACTGTGCAACTCTTTGCTGGAAGCACCCTGTATTCTGTAGTAGATTGAGGTGTACGAAGCCAATAAGAATAGCTTAGACTTGGTGTGAAATATAATATATTACTAGTTAATGCAGGGTCTTTAACTGCAGACTTGGTAGGTGTTACTCTTATTGGTGATCGACTAACCCCATTGATATCTATATGTGCACGACTACCCACTACGAGATTCTGCAACTCATATGCCGATAAAAAAAACACTTTATCTGTTATAGTCTTATAGTATGCATTTTCATAGTTTTGAGCTATCGCTCCATATGGAGAGTCCACAGAAATATGTGGTTCTGTACCACCTTCTTTTTTATGCTTATCAATAGTAGGAAGTAGCGTTTTATGTGTCGTTGGAATGATTTCATCCGTTGTGAAATTCCCATCCGCCAAAAAAACCTTCTCCTGATCATAGGGTGCATAAAATGTGCGCACTATTTAACCATTGACGAATAGTCGAGGTCTCCCATTCATTGCTTCCATATTTTTTTCTTTCTTCATTTTCATGATTATTAACTGCAGCATCAAAAGACTTGGCACATAACATATGTTCTGAATAAAGAAGAGGATTACTATTATGATCAAGATGGATGACTCGCCAAAGAATGGGTTCGTTTAAATAGGAACCAAATTCAATATAATCACCAATTGCAAAAGTTGGCGACGCATGTAATGGAATAGATGGTGTTAAAAGAAGAATTAAAGCTACCCTCGTCAAGAAAAATAACAGTTTTTTATCATATTAACCTCCCTTGTTTATTGAAGTTGGTTTTTTCTATATTCGTATTATTTTTGTTATCAAGATGTTTTCCTAAGGTATGAAGGGATACTTGACATTTCGTCTTTAATAAATCCAGCTTTATCACTAATATCATAGCCACCAATAGCGTTCACACTCTTGAAATATCATGATTTCCTTTTAGTCTTGGATTCCTGCCGACCTCGTTATGAGTTAGCAGGAATCCAGGTGTTAAGTCAGATACGATTTTAAAAGGGGCAGTCCTCGGTAGCATATCAGCAGTATTTCCCTGAACAACTACTATGGATTTATTGAAAAATAGCTTTGGATTATTTACACTTTATTTTACAACTTCTTATGAACAACCTTATGGCACATCCGTCATCTTGCTAACCCAAATTTCTATCAACTTTGAGTCCTCATCAAATGCAAAAAAAACTTCTACACTTGTTAAAATATATTCACCCATGAAGATGTTTATAGACTTTACACCAATCACTGGATCTCGTGAAGAGTTTACATAATACTTACTTTTCTTTCCCCGATATAAAACACCTCTATCCTCATTAATATACCGGATTTCCCACTCCCTATTTTTTTCCAAGTAGCTTATTACATCTTCCATACTACTTCCATAAGGAATAGACTTTAATAGATATTCTTCAATTTTTTCTTCAGACTTTACTATTGGATTACTTAATATTCTAATAATTATTATTAGAATCAATACCAGTAGAATAACTAGGATTTTCTTTACCATTTTTCACCCTCCTCATCCAATTCAATTAATCCAAATACAATTATTTACTTCAACTGTTTTCAAATGGTCTTTCGAACATTTTCATCATACATAATACTATAACAACTAAGGTAAAAAGTTTTCTTTGGGGACCGGTCTATCCCAACCCGGAACCTTATATTCAGGCTCTTGAACATCACCAAATCCCGCTGCTTTTAGTATTCCATTTACAAATGAATTGGAATTATATGATTCCGTTTTCTCTTTCGGAGACCATTTATATTTTAGCTTGGGTTCTTTATTCCTATAATTACTTTCTAACTCCAGCAACGTCTCAATGGTTAGGTCATCCAGTTCTATTTTGATATATTGCACTTTTATGTCTAAGATAACATCTCTTTCTCTATTTGTTCTACTTATGAGCGTCGCTTTGTTTCCAAGAGGATTACCTTCACTACCCGCCCCTATCGTTGCGTACATAATACCATCCTTTTTATCATGGTTCAGTCTTCTTTCATTCGAATAACCATTTTTATCATAATTTTCAATGAACACATTATTATTATAGTGCTTACTATCTTCATTTACAAAAAAAAGAACACTTGTATGGTAATTGCCTGTAGGTATAAAATTAAACGGTTTAACTTGATGCACGCCAACATATCCTTCTATAATCGCGGGCACTAACGGATTTTTATCATCGTAATCATTAATCCCATCTCCGTCACTATCCACATTATCCGGATAGGAACTAAAAAACAAATATGTAAAACCACTGTTTGCTACTTTTACTTTAATCTCTTCTCCGTCTAAGAGGCCATCGCCATCAGTGTCTGGATTCAATGAATCTACATAGAATTGCTTTCCATTAAAGGCACGTAGTCTACCAGAGGCAAT
>NZ_JCBCDA010000020.1:0-20307 GCF_059865615.1 Petrocella sp.
GTCAGTATTTGTGACGAATTTATTCAAAATTCAGTCACGAATATTTTTTCAATTTTTTTGCCAGTTGTTAAATTCCTGGTGTTTTACAAAATTAATGGCTGGTTAGGTCGGAAGGCAACTTAATCAGCATACACTAATTATAGTTATATCAATTATAGCTTTAGCTTTTATTGGAATAAAACTTATTATTAGAAATAATTATGATCTCAGAATAGTAACGGATGATAGGTCTACCTTCTTTATATTTAGTTCTTCACAAAAAGAATATTATTTAGTTAATTCTTCATTAGGTAAAGTAAAAACAAAACCATTTGATATTAATTCTAGCGAAATAACGGATGCTCAGTTAAAGCAAATCAAGGAAATTGAAGGAATAGACAGTAAATTTTCGATTAGCGGAAGAGATGATTATCTACCTTATAAAGTATTCTTTTATGAAAACAATATTTTTTATACAAGATACAGTGGCGTATGGGATCCTTCTACTGTCTCAGAGGAGGATCGGAAAGATTTTCGTGAATATATATAAGTATGATTTAGACACAAAAGAATTAGAACAGATAAAAGTTCAATTACACTTTGGTGCTAGAGATGTGAGTGTTAAAAGAGAAGCATTAATATATATATATCCTCAAGTCAAACATGCTATATTAGAGAAAATAGGTAAAGGATTTGATTATAATGACATATATTATGGTAATGGAAGAATTCTTTTTACCACATATGACTCTTCTTCAAGAAAAGGAACGAGAGAATACTTATTTGAATATATACCAGCGAAAAATGAAACAAGAAAAATTTTATTTACAACAGATAGTATTAAGGATGTTGATGTAATGAAGTAAAGTAGACTAATTTCACCAGCTTTGTTCGTTAGTTTGTCTTAGTTGACAAAATTAGAAGGGTCATGCTAATATAAAACCATAGAAGGCGTGTTACTGTTTAATCAGGCATAAACCAAATCCACTTTGGTTTATGCCTTTTATAATAAGAATAACCACTTGGCGTGTTACTGATTTTTTCAGGCATGAGCCACCAATCTTTAGGATTGTCAGGCTTATGCCTTTCATATCATATTTGAACCTAATAACCTGATATCTAGAAATATCAGATCTAAGGACAAGGATGCTAAGAAAAAGGAGAAATCAGTTATGATTGAAAAGAAATTTGTACTAGAAACAGAAGAAGGCCTACATGCAAGACCTGCCAGTATGTTGGCAAAAGCGACCATGAAATACAAATGTGATATTAAGCTTTTTAAGGACAAGGATAAAACCAACGCCTATCAACCTAAGAGTATTCTGTCTTTGATGAGTGTGGGTGCCGGAAAAGGTGAATATCTGACTTTTGTTACCGAGGGTGATGACGAAGGAGAAGCGATGCGCTCAATAGAGAATCTTTTTGCTTCAAATTTTCAAGGATAGTAAAGACAGTTGTAATATTGCACAAGTAAATATATAATTAAATGCTTTATTTGGTAAAAACTATTGACAGATATTATAAGACCATGATAGGATACTCTTATACAAAGCAATAAGGTGTGTTACTGTTTAATCAGGCATAAACCAAAAGGAATAATTTTGGCTTATGCCTTTTAAGTTGGTGAAATATGAAATGTGAAATACTAAAAATAATGAATAACAACGTCATATGGGTTCTAGATGCCAAGAATAAGGCTGAAACGGTACTGATTGGCAAAGGTATCGGCTTTGGTGTCAAGTCGGGACAGCAGGTTGAGATATCAGAAAAGGTCATTGATAAGGTTTTTATCACTTATGATCAGAAGACGATGAAGGACTACATTGCCTTGGCTGAAAGCATCGATTCAACAATTATGGAAGTCTGTACAGAGATCATTATTTATGCAGAAAAGAAGCTTGGTAAGCTCAGTCATCGAGTTTATCCGGTACTGACGGATCACATTGCTTTTGCCCTTGAGAGATTAAAGAGCCAAATGGTGATAGAAAACCCTTTTCTTATGGAAATCAAAGGTATCTATCAAGATGAATATGAAATAGGCTTAAAAGCTCAAGATATGATTCTTAAAAAAATCGGTATTGATATCACAGAAGATGAAGTAGGCTTTATAGCTCTTCATATCAACGCTGCTAGAGAGAACAAAGACGTCAAAGAAATCATGAAAAACACAAGGTTGATTAAGATGGTGGTTGACAACATTGAAGAAGCTTTAGATTACAAGGTGGATATGGATTCTTTTACCTATCAGCGACTGGTAAGTCATATCAAAGGCAGTATTGAACGCTCAAGATTGGGTAAGACAATTACCAATCCCTTACTGGAGAGCATTAAGTTGGAATTTGCAAAAACCTATGCGATCGCTGCTAAGATTAGGGCAACCATTGAGCGGGAGTTGTCCATTAAGATTACAGATGATGAAGTCGGATACATGGCCATTCATATTGCGAGAATCAGTAAAAAAGCAGAGTTATAGTATCATTTATTGGACCACTTAATATAGACCATAAAGTAGCGTGTAACTGAGAAAATCAGGCATAAGCTAATTCAATCATAATGATGGATTAGTTTATGCTTTTTTTTTATACTTTATCTAAATCATGAAGGAGGAAGATTTATGTTTACAAATGTATTTGGAAAGTTCCAAAAGTTAGGGAAGGCATTAATGACACCGATTGCAGTTTTACCCATAGCAGCCATACTGCTTAGACTTGGTGCGGGGGTCCCAGGTATTGAGGGTATGTTTGCAGATATTATTCTAAAAGCAGGTGCCGGTGTTTTTGATAACTTGGCGATCTTGTTTGCCATTGGTATAGCTTTTGGTTTAGCAAAAGGCAATCATGGTGCTGCAGCCCTTGCGGGTGCTGTTGGTTACTTCGTGACCACCAATGTTTATACGGTCATCAATCCGGATGTTAATGCGGGTGTTTTTGTCGGTATAGTGGTAGGTATTATGGCAGGAATGTTGTATAATAAGTTTCATGATATACAATTGCCGGAGTTTCTTGGTTTTTTTGGCGGCAAGCGTTTTGTTCCTATCATTACATCCGTTGCATCCATATTTTTAGGTCTGGTTTTTGGATACGTATGGCCCTTTATTCAAAACGGATTAGATACCTTCGGTAATTTAATCGTGACTTCAGGCGCTATTGGTCAATTTTTATACGGTTTCTTAAATCGTCTCCTTATTCCTACAGGCTTACACCATGTACTAAACACCATTTTCTGGTTCACTCATGGTGAATTCACCAATGCAGCAGGGGAGGTCATTCGAGGCGATTTATTCCGATTCTTAGCAGGTGACCCAACCGCAGGTGTCTTTATGACAGGTTTCTTCCCAGTTATGATGTTTGGTTTACCGGCAGCAGCCCTTGCTATGTATACAACTGCCAAAAAAGAATATAAGACGGCTGTTGGTGGTGCACTGTTTAGTGTGGCTTTAACCGCTTTTCTAACAGGGATTACTGAACCGATTGAATTTATGTTTCTTTTCTTAGCACCTGGATTGTATTTTATTCATGCGGTATTAACGGGTGTTGCTTTGGTTATTACCAATATGTTGGGTATTTTACACGGATTTGGATTCTCAGCCGGCCTCTTTGACTATGTGATTAACTTTAATTTGGCATCCAAACCGGTATTACTCATATTTGTAGGCTTGGGCTTTGGTGTGGTTTATTATCTGGTATTTGTTTTTGCTATTCGTAAGTTTGATTTATCCACACCGGGACGTGTAGATGAATCCGGTGAAGGTGTTGCGGATCTCATAGAAGAAAAAGGATTATCAGGACTAGCAGCAGAGTATCTTCTTGCCATAGGTGGTAAAGGTAATGTGGTTGAAGTGGATGCTTGTATCACCAGACTTAGATTAACACTAAAAGATAGCAGCATCGTTTCAGAAGATATGGTCAAAACACTGGGTGCATCCGGTGTGATTCGACCCAATAATAAAAATGTTCAGATTGTTGTAGGTACAAAAGCTGAAATCATTGCAGATGAAATGAAGAAATTATTATAACCAAGTATGAACACAAAACTTCCCAATTAATTAAGTTAAGAAATAACAATGCGCTTGGAGTGGGACACTCTACTCCAAGCGCATTATCAAAAGGAGAACGCCCATGTTTCAATTTATGAAGAAGAAAATAGAATTATTTGCACCGGCAAAATGTCAGGTTATACCAATCCACGAAGTGGAGGACGCGGTTTTTTCTCAAAAAGTGGTTGGTGACGGGTGTGCAATCCTTCCTTATGAGGACATGATTTGTTCACCGGTTAATGGGGAAATAACCCTTGTTTTTAGAACCAATCACGCCATTGGTATTAAAAGTGAAGAAGGCATTGAGCTTTTAATTCATATTGGTATTGATACGGTGGAATTAAAAGGCGAAGGTTTTGAGAACCAGGTAAAATTAGGCGACCGGGTTAAAGTCGGAACGCCTCTTAGTAAAATCGATCGGGATTTTATTACAGCTCAAGGAAAAAGTCTACAGACCCCTATTGTCATCACCAATGATTATAAAGTCGTTGAAGTTGAAAAAGGTGATAAAAATGTAGGTGCACTTATAATGAAGGTTATTAAGAACAACTAAAAAAGTAATCGGGCAGTAAAGGGTTACTTAAACATAAGCGGTATTTTTATATATAGATTAAGAAGGTTAGTATGAAGTATAGAAAGAAGGTATAAAATGAAAGGAATTAAGGGTGGACGTATATACCACCAAGGCATATTCTATGAAGATTATGTGGTTTTATTTGAAGAAGAAATTAACTTGGTTGCCCAAAGCAACCAAATCAATCATAGAGAAGATGTGGATTGGATTGATGCCGGAGGACATTATGTCATACCGGGACTCATAGATGTCCATATTCATGGCTACAAAGGTCATGATGTAATGGACGGTGATGAAGCTGGTTTAAAGGCTATTGCAAAGGGTATTACAGAAAATGGTGTCACCAGTTTTTTACCAACAACCATGACTATGGAGACAGCATATATTGAAGTGGCCATTAAAAACATCAAAAAAGTAATGCTTCAGCCGGTAGAGGGTGCTGAAATCCTAGGCGTCCATATGGAGGGTCCTTATATAAGTAAGACTTACAAAGGGGCTCAGTCTGAAAAAGCCATCTGCTTACCGGATCAAGATTTTGTAGAAAAATATAAGGATGTCATCAAAGTCATAACCATGGCACCTGAACGAGAAGGTTCAAAAGCTTTTATAGAAGCATTGAGTTCGGATATAAATATATCCCTTGGACATACAGGTGCGACCTATGAACAAGCAACGGAAGCAATTAAATCAGGCGCAAAGAGTGTAACCCATTTATTTAACGCCATGACAGGTTTACATCATAGAGAACCGGGTCTAGTAGGTGCTGCACTTGCTACGGATTGTTATGCTGAGCTCATAGCAGACGAGATTCATGTCCATCCTAGCCTTTTTCAAGTGATTGCCAAGATTAAAGGCTTGGAAAGATTGCTACTTGTGACAGATTGTATGTGTGGTGGTGGCTTGCCAGAAGGTGAGTATGAACTTGGGGGGCAAAAAGTCAGTGTAAAAGATGGCACTTGTACCTTAGAAGATGGTACCTTAGCAGGGAGTGTTCTTAAGTTGAATGAAGCCCTTGGCAATTTTGATAAGAATGTGACAGAGGAACTTGAAAAGCTATTACCTTTGGTTACCCACAATCAAGCAACCTATCTGGGGATATCCGATAAAAAGGGTAGCATAGATGTGGGTAAAGATGCCGATCTGGTTATCATGGACCGAGCCTTTACCATACAGTCCACCTTTGTGAAAGGAAGAAAAGTATATGAAATACAGGCATAAAGGCATGTCCATTCTGATTACTGAGAATTATGAAGAAATGAGCAAAAAAGCCGCGTTATTGGTAGCCGCTCAAGTGACCTTACGTCCGGATAGCGTTCTCGGGTTGGCGACAGGATCCACACCAGAAGGCATGTACAAAGAATTAGTATCTATGTACGGCCAAGGTGAGATTGATTTTTCTGAAGTGAAGACCTTTAATCTAGATGAGTATTATCCTATTGAATGGCATAATCCAAAGAGCTATGCTTATTATATGAAAAAGAATCTATTTGATCATATTAATATCAACCCACAAGAAGTCCATATCCCAAATGGAACAGCAAGAAATGTTGAAGCTTCTTGTGAGGATTATGACAAAAGGATTGAGGCAGCCGGTGGCATCGATCTTCAGGTTCTGGGCATTGGTAATAATGGGCACATCGGTTTTAATGAGCCGGACATACATTTTGAAGCAGGTACCCATTTAGTTGAACTAGATGAGGAAACAATAGAAGCCAATGCCAGGTTTTTCAGTCAGATTGAAGACGTACCAAAACGCGCCATCAGCATGGGGATTAGGACCATCATGCATTCCAAGAAAATTGTATTGCTGGCCAGTGGTGTCAGTAAAGCCAAAGTCATCAAAGAGATGCTCTTTGGTGAAGTAACACCGAATTTACCGGCATCCATTTTGCTGCTTCATAACGATGTGACCCTCATACTGGATAAAGAAGCTGCAGCTTCTATCATAAAGCATTTGGCAACATAAAAACTTTGACTAAAAAAGGTACATGTAGATAGGAAACTCAAAAGATGAGTTCTTATTTACAGGTACCTTTTATCTTAGATGTATGCTGTTCTTATAATACACATTATAGAATAAATTCATCTCGAATGGGTGTGAATACATCAAGTATTGCGCCATCTTCTAAAGCGACGACACCATGAACCACACCTGGATTTGCTAAATAAGAATCACCGGCTTCAACGATTGTGGTTTCACCGCCACAGGTGAGTTCAAACTTACCGGATAAGATATAGCCGACTTGATCATGAATCTCGTGGCTATGAGGGTCACCAATACCACCTTTTTTAAAATCAAAACGAATCATCATCATCTTATCATTATGTACCATCAAGGTACGTGTTACCAGGTCACTTAGAAGGGTTACTTTTGCATTATTTTCCTTAATTACCATGGTTTCTCCTTTATCTCTTCATACTCAGGTTTTGACTAAGGGTATCTAGAAATTAATTCTATCATTAAACCTAGGAAGCGTCCATGAAAAAGTTAAGCCAAAGCGTTGTTACATATGCTATAGAATGGTAGTAGGTCAAATCATTCAGGAACTTTAATCCAATGAATGCGTCCGATAACTAAACAAGAAAAGAAGCTTCGCTTCATTATGAGCGCTGCTCATATTTCTGAACGGTTCGACAGGAAAGGTCTTTGACGTATTCTGCACACTTTTAGGCTGAATACTAAAGTATGACTTTCCTAGAGAATAAAATATCGGACAAGGAGCATAGCATGAATACAAATCAAAAATATTAGTATTTTTTGGGGCTATACTACTTATGGGGTCGTCTGATTTTGACATGCAGGGCGCAACTGTTTTTGAGGATGCTGATGGTCTTAAGGAAAAAGACCCGTATTATGTATATTTATTAATCAGGCAGACGAAGCCGTGTACCTTGGTAAGAAAAATGGAAGAAATCAATGTCGACTAGCAAAAAGATAGGCACTTGGTATATAATATGCCGTGTGGACAGATGCATAAGGCTTTACTATAGACACGATCACTTAGAGGTAGTATAATTTTCTAATAATAAGAAATACAATAATCGAGGCGTAGTATAATGCGAATAATTCGCTTTGCTTCATGCTCATAAAGAAGAGAGAGGCTCCAGATACGTATGCTGGAGGTAATATAAAAATGGAATATGTAATCAGGAAAATACACTCTGATGAAACAGGACGACTTGAAGACTTTTTGTATGAAGCTATTTTTCAAAAAAGTAATAGGCATCCTTTGCCAAAAAAGGTCATTTATGATCCTTCTTTAAAGATTTTTTTTGAGAATTTTGGCAGAAAGGATGACCATTGTCTCATGGCAGAAGTAGAAGGCAAGGTGGTTGGTGCTGTATGGACGCGGGTGTTTCCGGATAAAGACAAGGGATTCGCAAAAATGGAAGCAACACCGGAGCTTGCAATATCATTGTACAAGCCTTATAGGAAAAAAGGTCTTGGAAAAGCCCTTATGGAACAAATGCTACAGTTATTAGATTCACTTGGTTATGAGAAGGTTGCCTTATCAGTACAAAAAGAAAATCCGGCAATAAAATTGTATGATAAACTCGGTTTTGAAGTCGTGAAGGAGTTAGATGAGGAATACTTGATGGTGTATTATTTTGAGGCAAACACATATGAATTATCTGGTATAGAAGATGTTGACTTAGACTTTATTGAGGCTATGGGGGCAAAAATTGAGAAAAACAATCTTTCAGAAGAAGAAAGAAAAATATAAAAAACAAGCACGCTAAAAGGAAGTCCTTTTTATTAGGGACTTCCTTTTAGTATACTCTTAGAAGGTTAGACACTGCTATAATCAATATGAGTACCAAAGAGATAAGGTTTACTCGCTCTCAGTGGTTTCATCGTTGATGTCATCAAAAAAGTTACCGTCATAGTCTTGAACGAGGATCTGATTACCATGATCCTTTGAGTAACGGATGATTTGGTAGGGGTAGCTTATGGCCTGTGTGACCATATCATCTTTATTCGGTAAGGTTTCACTTACGGTAATCAGGACCTGATCGTCAATTTTAACCACATCCGAGACATAGATATCATAGCCACCGGTATTTTTCTCGCCGGAGCCGATATAAACATAATAATCATCTTCATCTTCACGTATAAGTCCAAAGCCTCTAAGAGACTTAATGAATTCAATGCTAGGCTCTTCTTCGGTAACAACTTCGTACTCGATTTGTTCACCTTCCGTAGTTGCCTTTCCAGGTAATAGGACCATAGTAAGGGTATTGGCATAAGCCTGAACGGGATAAGATTCGGCAACAGGACCTTCGAAGTTGGCTTTGACAGTCATACCCACGATGAGATCCTCTATATCAGCTTCTTCTTGGTCAGCATAGACTTTTGTATTATGATCTATGCGTATGCTGGCCTTATCATAATGGGTATCTGGGGTTAATTCACCTTCCACTAGGATATTTACTTGATCACTTGAAGCTTCCAAAGAAGTAATGATACCGATGATATCATAGTTTTTTTTCAAGGGTTCTTCAGAATCAGATATCTGATTATTTGCATTCTCATCTACAGAATTAGGATCAGCATTGTCATCTGAATCATTGGATGTATTGCATCCAAACAAAAATAATGCCATTAGTAAAAGGGTTATTAGTAAAATGAATTTTTTCATAATATGAGCTCCATTTCTTTTATCACGTTTTATACTTTTCTAATAAGTTTCACTAATACTTTTGACGAAATAGGAAGAAAAAAGTTGCCTATTTATAAGCTGAAATCAAAAATATAAGGAGAATGAAGGATTAGAGAAAATTTGACATGACAAATTACCTATAACAATGGTACAATAAACATAAGAATAATCGAATATTTATAGAGATTTACAGGTGTTTTCTGAAGTGACGATACATAAACAATAGAAGTCTGGTTAAAAGGTCAATACCATTTGGTTAATATGCCCTTAACAATGCTTGTCGGGTGTTAATGAAAACATGTTTTGATTCTAAGATGATGGGGGTATTTATGGACTTTATTTTAAAGAAAGCTAATTTTTATGCACTTATTTTATCTTTTTCTCTGTATTTTTTACTCTTGGTAGGTTTTATCATTGAGTATCTCAAAGGAAACAGAAGTCTGCTTTTCATTCTTTTTCTTTTTGCATTGCTGTTGGTGACCTATGGCGCATCCATAGGCATTTACATAAAAAACAAAGGATCGGTGTTGATTCGATATCTTTTGGCAGGGAGCTTTCTTATACCCTATGGCATATCCATTATAAGTAGTACATCGATGGTTACCTTCACATTTATTCTGCCTATTTTTGTTATTGCTTTTATGTTTTTTGACAGGAAGCTTATAGCACTTCTAGCTATTGTAAGTGGCATCTTAAGCATAGTTTTTGTTGTACGGGCCATTAATCTGAATTTGCATAATGGGAATACAACCAGTTTGGTTGTTATGATTATCGTTATGCTTGGTTTCATCATAGCCGGTATGATGGTTGGTACAGTGAACCATCAAATGGTTAGAGATATCAATATTTTCTTAGATAATGAGCATAAGAATATGGACATGAAACAGGCCATTGCCAACCATCTGGAAGAAATCATGGCAACTTTGACAAAAACCGCCAATGAGTTGGCAAATCATAGTCAAAAGTCTTCGCGTGTAGCGGATGAAATAGCCATTACCATCGGTGAAATAGCCGTAGGGGCTGGTGAGCAAGCCAAGGATACCATTGAAGGCGCAAGTCATATTGAAGAACTAGGACGGAATATTGAAAAGGAACAAACCAATACCATAGACCTGAAAGAATCAACAGATCAAATAAACAGCTTGAAGGATGACGGAATAGTAATACTAGAGGATTTAATTGAAAAAACAAGGATGAGCGCAGAAGCCACTAAAAACATAAGCGAGACAATCATACAGACCAATGAAAGTGCCCAAGAGATCGCAAATGCCAGCGATATGATCAAAAACATTGCCAATCAGACAAATCTATTGGCTTTAAATGCAGCCATAGAAGCGGCAAGGGCTGGTGAATCAGGAAAAGGTTTTGCTGTTGTAGCAGATGAGATTCGTAAGCTTGCAGAACAATCTGATGGGTTTACAGAAGAGATTGCCAGAATCATCAATCACTTGATTGAAAAGACATCCGGAGCGGTTAAAACAGTTGAAGCATTAACGGAAGCGGTGACACTTCAAAACACATCTGTAGATCGGACCAACCAGATATACCAAGGCATCTCAGAAGCTATTGATAATATGAAGGTGGACATATCAGAGATGATCTTATCCTGCCAAGCTATGGTAGATCGAAAAAATGAAATCATAGGGACCATTGATAGTTTATCAGCCATATCTCAGGAAAATGCGGCAGGTACAGAAGAAGTATCAGCCTCCATTCAAGAGCAAACCGCATTCATGGAGATTATCGCCAATATTAGCCAAGAATTGGTCAAGGTGACGGATGAAATGGCATCGACGATTATAGCTTTTAAGACACCAATGCATAAGCAGAATTAAATATTTAGTGCATTATAAATGATGCTACATAATTTTTGACACCAATCATAGAACAAGCTTTTCTAATATAAATAGCCCCAAAAAGGCTATCTATACTTATAGAACAGCTTGTTTTTTATTTAAGAATGGTTAAGGCGTCAAAACGATATAGTTGAACTTTCATATACAAGATATGGTTATGAATGCATCAACAAAAAAATTTTATGCATAGTAAAAGACTTATAATTCAGACACTAAATAATATTTCTACTAGAATATTAATGACAAGACATTAAACTTAATGGTATAATAATAAGAACAAATGTTATATTATTATAAAATAGCAATTGTATTATACAAATGATTTATATGAAAAACAAATAATTACCAATAAAATCCAAAAATGTAAATCATTGTAAATAACAAAGTGGAGGTGATGATAAGATAAGAAGCATATAAAGAAAAAGGAAAAAAGATGTCACCAAAATTGTTAAGTACATTAGTAGGAAAATAAAAATAGGGGAATAATAGTTGAGAAGGAGAACTTATGAAAAAGATACTCTTAATACTTGTGATGTGTTGTTTTATTGTTTTAAGTGGGTGCATGAGTAAAAAAATTAACTTAATGGATTATACGGATGTTGTATATAAAGGTGTTGACACAAGAGGGTATGCAGAGTTGGTCATACAATGGAATAGCCTTCAAGATACAATTAATGGCGATGGTGAAACGGTAATGGACTATTTAAGGGAATATGAATTATTAAGAACCATATCATATAAGCTTGATAAAGAAGAGGATTTATCAAATGGTGATATTATTAAAGTTACAGTAGAATGGGATCCGGAAGTGACTAAAAAGTATGGCGTTAAGTTTGTAGGAAAAGAAAAAGAAATAAAGGTAGAAGGATTAAAAGAAGCTATTGCCGTAGATTTATTTGAAGAGGTCCATCTTGAGTACAGTGGTATTGCGCCTGAAGCCAGTTTAACCATTCGAAACGCATCTTCAGATGCATTTTTAAAAACAGTAGAATATACTGCAGATCATACCCATGATTTGTCAAATGGTGATGTAGTAAAAGTTTCCGCAAGACTATTAGAAAAAAAGGCGATGGATTTAGGTTATTTGATAGAAGAAAGAGAAAAAGAATATGAGGTTACAGGCGTAGATGCTTATATTACTGAATATAGTGAAATAGACAAGGCATCATTAGAAGCAATGGAGGCTCAAGCACTTGACCTTATTGACGCAAGGTTAGCGACAAAGCATGATTATAACAGAATGATGTATCCTAATAGAATTTTTAGTTCTGCAGACATTAATACAGTTAATGTCATTGAAAAAGTGTTGCAAAACACTTATTTATGTGTACTTAAGAAAGGTATGCCAAAAAGTTATAATGATGTCAACAATTCTATTTTTATGGTTTATAGGGTTACTTTAACAGATGAAGACTTAGTGTCGCCAACCACAATCTTTATTCCGATTTATTACAAAGATATTATATTACGTTCCAACTATAAGATTGATGTTAATATTGCTCAAGGGAAGATACTTAGTAACCATGATAGAGAATTTGATAACGTCTATAGATCCATTGTGACTGCAAATAAAGATAAATACTTTATTGAAGAAATCAATCATTAATCGGTAGTTAAGTTAATAGCATATGCATTTATAAATCAAGCTTTTCTATAATATATAGTATTTAATGGCTATTCTTATAGGAAAGCTTGATTTTTGTATTAAAGTTACATTACATTGCCCTAAGGGTAAAAAAAGAGTACCAAAAAAATTAAAAGGATTCGAATTTTATATAAATGAGTATTTAGCTACATCTCTTTAACATTTTTTGTAGGCCACATTTATGGTATAATCTATCTAATAGAGATAAGATACCTTATGAGTTGAAAGTGGTGGAGAGATGGTCTACAAGGACAGGGATAAGTTTATAGAAGATAATATACCTTTTATAGTAAAAACAATCGCTGGGGTTACCAAGCGCTATGTTGAAGTTGAAAACAGTGAAGAATTAGGCATAGCTCTAGAAGCCTTCAATAATCTATTAGATACATACGACGAAGAAAAAGGTCATTTTTACAGTTATGCAAAAGCGGTCATCAAAAATAAATTGATTGATCATATTAGAAAGCAAGCCAGAGTGACAGTCGTAAGTATTGAGGAGCATCATGCGATTAAAGACGATTTGGATAATGAAACCATTGTGCGACAGGAACTCATACGTTATAAAGAAATCCTAAATAGACATGGTATCAGCTATGAATTGTTGGCATCTCATAAGCCGGTTCACAAGAACACAAAAGACATGGTTTTTGAATTGGCACTTATAATTTCGAAAAACACTCAAATGGTACAACATCTTATTGAAAAGAAGAGATTACCTATAACACAAATCAGTAAGGATTATGGTGCATCTGTTCGCTTTATAAAAAGCCACAAATATACAATTACGGCCATAATCTTGGCTCACGAGTATAAGATTCAATGCGTTATGGATTATTTTGATCATGAAAGGTGATACCATGAAAATAGAGACCACAAAACCAGAGACGATAAGACCAGAGAAAATAAAAACAGGATTCATTTTAGAAATCAAAAAGACCCATGCCACCCTGCTATCGGAGGGTATGGAATTTTTCTGTGTGCGATTAAAAGAAGACATGGCGGTTGGTCAGACCATCTATTTTTTTGAGGAAGACATTTACAGTCCGAGTAGAATTAAGTTTAAGAATATTTTGGTGTATGCTGCGTCTTTATGCTTTATGCTTACCCTTTTGTACAGTGCAACCCATGTGGTTCGTATTGGACAGCAGATTCCCATAAGCTATGGAATCGTCACCTTAGATATTAATCCAAGTGTGGAGATTCATATCGACGAGACAGGAGAAGTACTAAGGCTTATACCCTTAAATAAAGATGGAAGAAAAATCCTATTAGAAGAATACAAAGGAATGGTTTTGGAGGAAGTTCTAGATATTCTGACCGAAAATGCAGTAAATACCGGTTTCCTTCTAGAAGATGGTGCGATTATGCTAACTTATACAGTGGTGAATCAAGAAGTTAAGAATAGACCTGAAATGAGCATGGATGATAAAGACCTTCATGAGGATGAAAATTATAGGCGCTTAGAAACATATATGGAGAAAAGAAGAAACCATTACAAATTTCTTTTTGCAAAAGGCACTGAAGAAGGTATAAAAGCGGCCAAATCTCAAGGTCTTTCCCTTGGTAAATACAATTTATTAAATTATGTAAGTGAAGAGATCAGTCTGGAAGAAATAAAAGAAATGTCTATAAAAGAGATTTATGACATTATTGAGGAGACAGATTTCAAGCAGAATAACAAAAATAATCTCATCTTTAATAGGCAGGACAACAAGTCTCAAGGTCCTCCTGACCATAGTAATGCCAATGAACAAGGTCGAAAAAGTGCATCAGGTCTTAACCCACAATCAACTTTTGAAGAGGAATCCCAGAACGAACCACAAAACAAATCTGATAATACTAACAATAATAAAAAAGATAAAGACAATTCAGCACCCAATATCCATAGTAATGAAAGCAGCATCAAGGATAAGGAGACCTCAAGTAATAATCATCCTAATATAGAAAAAATCAATGAGCGTGACAAGAATCAGCAAATAGAAAAAGAAGCAGATAAAAAAGCAAAAGAGGAAGTAAAAATAAATGTAAAAGAAATAAAAGAAGCAGAAAAAGAATTACCCAGCAGTGAAGAGGTAAAACCCTACAACAATATGGACAATCAAGAGGATATAACCTTAGAGGAAGTTAAGGAAGCAGAATCTGAGAAGAGTAAAAATAAAGACTTTGAAACAAGGAATGCCAACTCAGATAAGTCCGAAACAAAGTCTAATCCAGGTAATAGTAAAAAATAAGATATTTTAATACCAAGAACTCTAATTTTATGTTATCAAGAAGGCTAACCCCTTCTCCCATCCAAAAGAGGCTCTCACATAACCCCCTCTTTTGGATTTTTTTATTTTTTTACAAAAATAGAAAAAAATAAAAAACATGTCTCAAAATAGTACCAAAAACCTATATAAGTATCGTATTGTATAATGTAGTTTAAATTACATTTTTAGCAATCTGACAAAGACTAAGAACATAAAAAGAATCTTTGCGGTAAATATGTAACCACATACTTAGGGTTATAATTAAAAAGTTATTTAGAAGAGAATAAAGAGGCTATGACTCGCTTTGCAAAGCAAATCATAGACTTTCCTAGAAGATGAAAAAGGTGAGATGGTCGTGAGGCCAAGGATCAAAGCGAGAATCTTAAGTAAGAAATTCAGCTGCCATAGCTTTTTTAGTGGTGGCTTTTTATATTTCTTATAAGGATATTATGGCGGAAGTGAGACCGCCGGTTTTGGATACAGGGAGATAGGGTGATTGATGTGGCAGGAGAAATGAGAAGACTTGGTGAGATTCTTGTGGATACAGGTGTCATAAATAAAGAAGATTTGTTTAGAGCCCTTAAGATCCAACAAGAGCGAAAAGAACTTCTTGGTAAGATTCTAATAGACGAAGGCATCATTACAGAACGACAGATGGTCGAGGTGCTGGAGTTTCAATATGGTATCCCCAGGGTACAACTTAATACTTATGAAATCGACGAAGATGTCACCCATTTAATCAGTGCAAAAATGGCGAGACGTTATGTTTTAATACCCATTCATCTGGATGATCGTACTTTAAGTGTGGCCATGGCAGATCCGTTAAACCTTTTTGCCTTAGATGACATTAAGCTAGCAACGGGCTATCAAGTCAAGCCCTTACTGGCATCTGAAAAAGAGATTCTTATTGCCATTGAGCAATATTATAAGAAAAAATCAGCAGACGATACGGTAAGTGAGTTTTCTAATAAGTTTGATAGCTTAATTGACGAACATGATATTGATTTTGATGCCATATCTGAAGTCAACAACGCACCGGTTGTAAAGCTGATTGACTCAATTATTATACAGGCCGCTGACAGCAAAGTCAGTGACATTCATATTGAGCCGGATGAGTACAACTTAAGGGTTCGATTTCGTATTGACGGTGAGCTTTATGAACATATGCAATTACAGAAAAAATCGCAGCCAGCCATCATCACACGAATCAAAATCATGGGTTATATGGACATCGGAGAGAACCGTGTACCACAAGATGGTAGGGTGGAGATGGATTATGACGGTAGGGCCATTGACCTTCGGATCTCCGTTATGCCCACCATCTATGGTGAAAAAGCGGTAATCCGGCTCTTGGATCGAAGCAATAAACTGTTGACCATGACAGAGCTTGGTATTACGGAATACAACTTAAAAAGATATGGGAAAGTCATAAAGGTCCCTAATGGTATTATTTTGGTAACAGGACCGACAGGAAGCGGCAAATCCACAACCTTGTATGCCACTCTAATGGAAATCAATGACCCCAAGAAAAACATCATCACCGTTGAAGACCCTGTGGAATATCGTATAAGAGGGATCAATCAGACCCAAGTAAACAATAAAGCCGGCTTAACCTTTGCCAATAGCTTAAGAGCCATACTAAGACAGGACCCGGACACGATTATGATTGGGGAAATACGTGATAAGGAAACCGCTCAGATTGCGGTAAGAGCGGCCATCACCGGCCACTTAGTCTTATCCACCTTGCATACCAACGATACAGCCTCATCCATAGCCAGACTAATTAATATGGGTATTGAGCCCTATTTGATTGCAAGTTCTGTCAAAGGACTGGTAGCCCAGCGGTTGGTCAAGAAAATCTGTGCCAACTGCAAAGTGGATTATGAGATTACCGAACATGAAGCCAAGTTGATTGGTGTAGGCTGGATCAAGCTCCATAAAGGAGAAGGTTGTAACCTGTGCAACCACACCGGTTATAGAGGCAGAACCGCTATCTATGAAGTGATGCCCATAACCAGCGTAATTCGTGCCATGATTGATAGCAATACCAGTATTGATGTGATAAAGGAAGAAGCCATAAAAGAAGGACTGACGACCTTGTATCAAAGTTGTTTGGACCTTGTATTAAGCGGTACGACCACCATAGATGAGCTCTTAAAGCTGACCAGTGGTGTGGATTAAGGGGAGGATAAGGAATGGATATACAAGCTGTACTAGAAGAAGGTCTAAGAAGAAGCGCCTCAGATGTTCATTTGAAAGTAGGTTCACCACCCATACTCAGAGTTAATGGGGACTTGTTGCCCATTGGAGAAGAAATACTAACCGGAGAGAACACCTATCAACTCCTAAAGTCCATGCTCTCCATAAGTCAGTTTGAGACACTGGAAAGCCGTGGAGAGTTTGACTTTTCCTATTCAGTGTCTGGGATTGGCAGATATAGGGTCAACGGCTATCGGCAAAGAGACAGTTATTGTTTGGCCATGCGTATGGTTAACTTCGAGATTCCCACTTTGGAATCCTTAGGTATTCCAAGTAGTGTGGAAGCTCTGACAGAATTAAAAAATGGCCTGGTTCTTATAACAGGGCCAACAGGGAGTGGGAAGTCCACAACCTTAGCGGCTATGATAGAGAGAATCAACCAGACCAGAAGAACCCATATACTCACTTTGGAAGACCCTATAGAGTATTTGTTCCATAACAAGAAAAGCATCATCGGACAGAGAGAAATCGGTTCTGATTCCCATAGCTTCAAAGATGCCCTAAGAGCCACACTACGACAAGATCCGGATATTATTCTGGTCGGTGAGATGCGCGACCTAGAAACCATTGAGATTGCCCTTACGGCAGCAGAAACCGGCCATCTGGTTCTAAGCACCTTACATACAGTAGGAGCCCCAAAAACCATTGACCGTATCATCGACGTCTTTCCTCAAAACAGCAAAGACCAGATTCGGGTTCAAGTAGCTTCAGTCCTTCAAGGGGTCGTATCTCAGCAATTATTGCCCATTAAGTCGGGTATGGGTCGGGTACCGGCATGCGAGGTTCTCATACCAACCATGGCCATAAGAAACCTGATTCGTGAGAAGAAGAACCATCAGATTATCAACGCCATTCAGACAGGACGGCATCTTGGTATGATGACCATGGACCATTCTTTGAGGGATCTCTATAGGCAAGGGTTGATTTCAAGAGAAGTGGCCATCGAATATGCCTTTGATAAAGAAGAACTCATTAAGACCTTAGTACATTAGATTGAGGGGAGGTGCATTATGGAATATCGATACAAAGCCATGAAAGCCAGTGGTGAGATGACAGAAGGTGTCTTTATGGCAGACTCCAGACATGGGGTCATCGAGATGCTAAAAAGTAACAACAGTTATCCGGTCCTCATTGAAGAGAAAGTCAAGATTGGAACTCAGGAAATCAACTTTACAAGAAGTGTCAGTGCCAGAGATCTATCCTTCTTCTGCCGCCAACTCCATGCCATGTTAAAAGCCGGTAGCACCATCACCAAGACCCTAGACATCATGAAGCGGCAAGTTAAGAACAAACGCCTTAAAGCAGCCCTAATGGAGATCTACAACGATGTCCAAAAAGGTACAGTCTTGTCTCTGAGTATGAAGAAGTTCCCTAGGATCTTCCCGGAGCTTATGGTCTACATGGTGGAATCCGGTGAGCTGTCCGGTACCTTGGAGATTATATTTTTAAGACTCTCTGTTTATTTTGAAAAAGAAGGGAAGTTAAAAAGCAAGATTCGCTCAGCCATGGTCTATCCAATCATTTTATTAGTTATGTCCTTATTGGTGGTAGCCTTCTTGGTAACCTTCATACTTCCTACTTTTGTAAAGATGTTTGAACGTTCAACGGTTGAACTGCCGGGGCTGACGAAGACCCTACTAGGTGCAAGTGAGTTTGCTAGACACAATGGCATTGCTTTGCTCCTTGTAATAGTAGCCCTTCTTCTGATCGGCTATCAATATATTAATTCTGAGAAAGGGCGAAGAAACATTGACCGGCTTAAGCTTAGCCTACCCCTTCTTAAGGATCTGAACACCAAGATCATAACAGCAAGGTTCACCAGAAATCTGTCCACCATGTTGGCCAGTGGTGTTCCTATGCTGACGGCCCTAAAAAACTTGTCTGACATCATCAGTAACAAAATAGTCTCAGAAGCTATTCTTGGTTTTCGAGAGGAAGTTCAAAAAGGCAATGAACTCCATCTTGTGGTCCGAGAAAGCCACCTCTTTCCACCCATGGTGGACGGTATGATTGAGATTGGAAAGGAGTCTGGTACACTCGACGATATCTTAGATAAGACAGCGGATTACTATGATGACGAAGTAGAGAACGCTCTACAGCGTATGGTGGCCATGTTTGAACCTATGATGATTCTTTTCTTGGCCTTCATCGTCGGCTTCATCGTCATCGCAATGGCACTACCCATGTTTGATATGTTCAAAACCATATCTTAAAATGACCACAAGAACTGTAATACCAATCAGTTATATTAGGAGGAGAAAGTTATGATGAAAAAATTATGGAAAAATCAAAAAGGTTTCACACTGATGGAGATCATCATCGTTATTGTAATACTAGGCATCTTAGCCATGATCGCCATCCCAAGATTAATCGGTTTCACATCACAAGCAGAGATTGCCAGTGATAAGGAATACGCAGCGGTAGCAGCAAGAGCAGCGGAATTATATTGGGCAGCAAATGATAAACCAGTTGATGTTGATATTGATGACATAATTGATGCGGATATGATAGATGATCATGCAACTGCATTGCAATTTTATGATTCTGCAACAGTGTCAGTTGATGCTAACGGAATAGCAACTGCATCATTACTTGAAGGTGCTGTTGTAGCTGTAACCTATAATAGTGTAAATGGATATAATTAATGGATTAATATTTAATAGTCTATAAGTATAAATGTAGCAATGGGTTGCCTTGCAACCCATTGCATACTTGGAGGTGTGTGGGATGGGTAACAACCTAAAGAAAATGAATAAGAACATCATCGCCTTAGAACTTGGGACCAACACCATGAAGTTGGTCATCGGAGACGTGAAGAAGGATGAGTTGATCATTCGGAAAGTGATCCAGAGTCCCATGCCAAATGCCCTCTACGCCAATGGGGAGATAATGGACATGGAAGGCCTTAGTGCCAACTTGAAACATCTGATTAAGAACAATAAGATTCATGAGAAGAAGTGTTTTTGCTGTATCGAGAGCGGACAAATTATAACAAGAGACGTGTCCGTGCCCAGCAGTAATAAGGACACCTTACAAGATATGGCCAAA
>NZ_JCBCDA010000051.1:0-2866 GCF_059865615.1 Petrocella sp.
ACTGATTTTAGATATGAATGAAAAACTTGACGTTAATACTAATGATATTAAAAACATTGGTTTCTCAATCCTTAGTAAAATCTATCATTCTCTTGGTATTCATACATTTATGATTAACAGAGAGCGAGGACTTTCTTCGAGGATTCCTTTAAACAATATCTTGAAATTACTGGTTTATGAACGCATTCTCCATCCCTGTTCAAAGTTAGCAGCTCATGAAAATAAGGACTTTTATTTTGAGAATTTTAACTTCCCTCTTAAATCTATCTACAGAGCTTTACCTATTTTAGCTAAAGATAAAGATAGATTATTGCTAGAATTACATGAAAATATCACCATGAAATATGGTAGAGATACTTCTAATGTTTATTATGATGTAACCAATTACTACTTTCACATCGACGAGCAAACAGACTTAATTCGTAAAGGTATGGGAAAAGACAAAAAAGGCAAACCTATTATTCAAATGGGTCTTTTACTTGATAAAGCAGGGTTACCTATAACCTATAAACTCTTTAGTGGTAATACAACAGATTTTGAAACATTGTTACCTATTCTTTCAGAAGTAAAAAAGAACTATAACTTAAAAAGGGTTATTGTAGTAGCTGATAAAGGTTTAAACTCTAGCACCAATAAAGCTTATAATATTATTAAGGGCGACGGTTATATTTTTTCTAGATCCGTTAGAGGTACTAAAGCTTCAAAAGAAATCAAAAAGTATGTTCTTGATGAAAAAGACTATGTATGGATGGGCGAAGATTACAAAATTAAGGCGAGAGTTTATCCCACCACAATTACTGTTCAAAACGAAGAGGGTAAAGATGTGAAGGTTGACATTGACGAAAAGCATGTTGTTTTCTTTTCTAGTAAATACGCAAAGCGTAGCAAACATAAACGTGATGAAGCCATTGCAAAAGCTCAATCACTTATTAACAGTCCATCAAGATATGCTAAAGCTAATAGTTATGGCTCTATGAAGTACATTAAGGGCATGAAACTTGACAAAAAAACCGGTGAACTTACACAAGCTAGAAAGGATATAGTGCCTAGCCTTGATATGGAACTGATTCAAGAAGAAGAAAAATATGACGGATATTATTCTATTGTTACTAGCGAATTAGATATGTCAGATTCTGAGATTATAGAAAAATATAGAGGCTTATGGAAAATCGAAGAAACCTTCAAAGTGACAAAGTCTCAGTTACAGACAAGGCCTGCCTATATCCGAAGCGAAGGGGGTATAGAAGGACATTTCCTTACGTGTTTTTTATCTTTACTTATTCTTAGAATACTTGAGCTCGAACTCAATTATGCATTTTCAACAGAAAGAATCATTGATTCATTAAAAAAAGCTAATGTAGATTATCTAAAGCTAAACTACTACAAAGCAACCTATTATAATGAATTATTAGAGCAAATGGATCAAAAACTAGGAACAAATCTCAATCAAAAATACGTAACGCTTGACTCAATAAAAAAAATGATATCAGATACAAAATAAGAAATATATCACTACATAAAAACGAACAAAATCAAAGCCCTAAAATCCAATGTTTTCAATGGTTTAGGGCTTGTTTTAGTTCTGTTTTGCTTTCAAACTCAAGATCTCTGTTAAAAAAGTTAAGAATGATCATGCTGATTCCTATGACTTAGCAAACTTATACCTTACAGGTAAACTTAACAAGCTCATCCAAAAAAAGTTGACGGAATGCATGCCATTATCACAAGACTATATGCGTCTTAGGGTTCTGACAAGAGCAAGACAGAAGCTTTCCAAACAGAGGACAACACAAGTAATGCAGCTTGTTGCAGATGTGGAGCAAGTGCTTCCAACCTATAAGAAACTCTTTAAAGACATGGCATGTAAGTCCTCATTGGCAACGCTTGAACTTATATGTAAGCCAGAGATGATTACGTATGATAGCTTTTATTCTACTCTAAAGTTAATCACACCTTGCCGTGGGCAGGCATACTTCACAAAATATTATGACAAGCTTATTGACATTCTTGATGATGCCAAGATTATCGGAAGAAAGGTGAAAACTTTTTTTATTACCATTAAGATACATGTCTTGCTTATACTTGAATACGATAAATATTTGGCTCAACTTGAAGAGCAGATACATGAACTTTCACAAGATCTTGACAGTGTTAGATTACTAAAAAGTATTCCAGGAATAGGAGGCAACATAGCACCAGCAATAGCCAGTGAAATAGGAGACATCTCCAGATTCAAGAAGGTTAAGGCATTAGTCGCTTTCTGTGGATTAGATCCTGGCGTCAAACAGTCAGGCCAGTATAATCGTTTGCATAATAAGGTAAGTAAACGGGGTGCGCCTGAGCTTAGAAGAGCTCTTTACATGGCCGCAATGTTATCAATCACAAAAATGAAAAATGGTCGTTATCGAAATAAAGTATTATACGATTACTATCAGGAGCTTATACTCAAAAAACCAAGAAAGGTAGCACTTGGTGCTATTATGCATAAGTTTATAAGAATTATATTTTCAGTGTTAAAGAACCAACAAGAGTTCATCATGATTACACCTGAACAACAACATAAGTTATATCAAAACAACCTAAGCATTGCAATTTAAGTTGAACAATGAATGAGATGATTGGTAAAATGTTCAGTGATTTCAGTGGACTTGGTTTAGCTGCGCTAAATTTCATTCGACAGAAATTGATAATGGACTTGACAAAAGTTAGCTAAACCCTTGGTTTCCGGTCTGATTATATTTTTGAACTTGAGAATGAGGACATTGCAAGTCCCTCTAGTTTAAAAAAGGGACTGGAATTTTTGACTTTGCATTTTGATATTGAAATGCCAATGTGGCTATCTGACAATGAAAAAGATTATGAACGA
>NZ_JCBCDA010000080.1:0-1507 GCF_059865615.1 Petrocella sp.
TTTTTTAGTATCTATTTTTCATAAATAACTCAGTGGACCGGATATTTCAAAACTTAAGCTTTACCATACTGTATTTTCAGTAATTCCCATATATGTATAAAAGTTACAATAATATATTATAAAATAAAAAATATAACAAAAAGACTTTACTTTTATAAAAAATATTGTTATGCTTTGATGAGTAAAAAAATAGGGGCTGAATTGGAATCCGAGATTCCAGTTTGTAAAATTAGCTTCCGGTTCAGCATTTTCCTTGCAAAACTAAATTCTTGTAAACTTAGTTGTTTACTTTTTTAGCAACAGAGGTGTTAGATTAATCTCATTAGCGGGAACGAGCTTGATATTAAGCTTTTTTCTATTATATGAATTGATATGACTCATCATAAGGGAAATGTCCTCCTGACTCAGTGCATCAAAAGATGTTCCTTTTGGTAATATACGTCGTATCATTTCATGGGTTACCTCACATCCACCTTTTTGATCAGAACGTTGAGAATCACAATAGAATATACGGGTTCTACGCTCGTTATTCTTGTTAAACTCTAGCGACAGAGGATTTGTAAATTCGCTTCCCCTGTCACTAAGGGTGGACTGGAATAGATCAGTAAACGCATCATGACCTAAAAGTTTATACATCCAATCAAATATTTCTGACACTGTTCTGGCCGTATTCGCATCTCTGATAAATGCTAGCATGAGACTCCGGTTTCTAAAGTAGATTGTAAGAAGGACCTTTCCGCCCTTTCGACCTTCAACAGAATCTAATTTTACGATAGGAACATCAGGATTTACAGCAATGTCGGACTCGAATTATAGTTGAACAAGAAGTTTGGAAAAATTCGCTATCGCTAAGGAGTTATATATATAACTTTACACATACAAACCTAGAGGATAAAAGTAATAAATAATACGAGGAGATTAACAAATGAAATACATCAATAAATTGGACACGTATTTAAGAAGTCTTCCAACCGTTAAGTTTATATTAGTAATGACATTGATTTCTTTTTTAATAGTTGTTCCACTAGATTTGATGGCATTTTTTATAAATATAGATATGAATGGGCCGGATTTTTATGAAACTCCGATTGTATTATCATTCTTATCTCTAGGTATTATAGTACCGATTTTTGAAACGTTAATATTTCAGTTTTTGATCATTAGATTCTTGAAAAAATTTATTTTCTTTAAAAATCGAATATATATAACGATTCTTATTTCAGCAGTTCTTTTTGGTTTATCACATACATATAGTATTGCTTATGTGTATTTTTCATTTATTATTGGCTTATTACTAGCATATGCTTTTGTAATATATGAAGACAAGAAGGCGTCTGCATTTTGGGTGACGATGGCTATTCATGGTCTTAGAAATATTTTATCAGTTGCTATAAAAGCTATAGAGTCATTGTATTAGTATTTTTTTCTAGGTTTTGATAGGACTTTGATAGAAAAAATTATAGTGGTTATAAATCCTAATTGTAAATAACTTGTGGCTATTCCCAAA
>NZ_JCBCDA010000158.1:0-1360 GCF_059865615.1 Petrocella sp.
CTATGAGATTCTCATTCGTTTAAAAGAAGAGAATGGGCAAATAAAAGCCATTCACAAAATTATGGATAAATATGAAATTGTTGTTAGGGATATTAACATTGTTTATGGTCAAACCAGTTTTTTAGAAGAGGACAATGAAGATATTAATATTGTGATTCATGCCATGATTTTGGATCATTTTATTGATAAATTGATTGTTGAATTGAGTGGCCTAAGTGGTGTTGTATCGTTTTCATGTGGTGAGGAGTAGGAGGGGGCATGGTCGATTTAGGCTTTTGTAACATCCTTTTGATAGTAGACAACACTTAGTAATTCATTGTGTTTTTCTGCAACATTAACAAGTCTGCCGCCATATATAAAGCCTTTTTTCTCATGCAGTAGGATACTTCCTTGATTGCCTTCCGTAATAACAGAGATTAATTGTTTTATTTTTGGAGCATGATAAGCGGCTTCTATAATAGCATCCATTAGACGACTTCCTACCCCTTTGCCTTGAGCCTTTTTACTAACATATATGGAGATTTCTGCACTACAATATGCAGTCTCTCGTTTTCTACCATATGGCGATAAAGATGCAAAACCAAGGAGTTGACCATCATCTTCAAAAATCAGAATGGGATAAGCTTCTTGGTGTTCTTTTAACCATCTTTGACCTTCTTCATAGGTCAGCGGTTCCTCTTCAAAGGAGGCAGTACCGTTTAGAATACTATCATTATATATGTCCAGTAATACCGGAATATCATTTTCCATTGCTTTTCTAATCATATCGCTCCTCCCAAATGCCATAAAAATTTAAAGTACTAACAGTTTATCACATAATCTGTATAAGGTACAAAATGAGAATGAAAAAAGTATAAAATAGGGAGACAAAAAAGCTGTAAAATCTTATAGAATCAAGGTTTTACAGCTTTTTTCTTTAGCGCACGCAGTAGGACTTGAACCCACAACATTCTGATCCGAAGTCAGACGCTCTATCCAATTGAACTATGCGTGCTTATATCTAAACCTTATGGGTTAAGATCTATAAAAACTTTTGTAAGCGAATATCGGAACCGATAAAGCCTACAGATAAGTAATTACCATAAATGCGTGAAACAATACGATCGGTATATTGGTTGCTCCATGCACTTGGTGGTAAGTTTGTTGAGATGACAACAGGCTTCTTGTCCAGCATGCGTGAGTTAATGATATTAAACAGCTCCGATGTAGTAAAAGCATTGTTGATCTCAGTACCAAGATCATCAATAATGAGTAAATCACATTCGTATAGGTTTTGAATCTCATCTAATGTTACATGGCCCTCTTCGTTATGAAAGCGGTAAGTCTCTAGAAGCTTGAACAAACCAAAAGCCGTCAGATA
>NZ_JCBCDA010000039.1:0-18682 GCF_059865615.1 Petrocella sp.
CAGCAACCAGAGGTGGTGTTTCTGTAACACTAGGGGGTGGTGTAGGAGATACACTACCCGATTTACTTCCCATATTATTGAGAGGTTCATCATAGATGGTGTAAAGATTAGAAGTGTATCTTGCCTTGTCTTGACCATCAATGACGATTCTGTTTTCTGAGGAGAGCAAACCGATTTCTTTTAATTCTTTAATAGCTTTAATCGCAGTTGACCGAGAGAATGAACACTTTTCACCAATCTTTTTATAACTGGGAAAAGATTGTTCCTTATCATCAGCACATTTACTTAAATATGCGTAGGTGATTTTTGCGTGTTCAGATATGTCTTGGTCAAAGATCATATTCTGACATAGGAAGAATTCTCGCTTTCGAGAACGTTGTATTTTATCCATAGTTTTCTCCATAAAAAAACGGAACTTTAGCTAAGCTAAAATTCCGTTTTATCTCTTATTATTGAATTTTCAAGTATCCTTTGTGATAGTTCGATTGCCTATCATTTTTTTTGATTTGCTAATTTCTTGCTAATTGTACACCTCGAAATCATATGAAACGAGGCATCATGTTCACTGAACTGGATAACATTCAGTTCGTTGTTATAGCCTTTATATAAAGGACTTAGGCAGTATTTGGCAAAATACCGTACCATGTAAAAATAAACAGTACGTGGAACTCCTAAGCGAGGGGCCGTGGGTTCGAATCCCGCCAGGAACATTATAAAAGCACTTTTTATCACGTGTGTGGTGATGTGAAGGTGCTTTTTTTATTTTTAGAGATTAAGCGGGTCCTACACCAAAAGTCGGCGGACAGCGCGCTTAAGCTTTTTTTATGATATACTAGGGAATATGAATAGGGAGAAAAGAGGTGCAATATGAATTTTAATGATTATGAATACAAGAGAATAGATCTTGATGAAGTTAAAAAAGCCATGGAAAAGCAATTTGCCATCATGGACGAGACAACGACAATTGAAGAACTAGAGTTAGCCGTTAAAGAAGTTTATAGAATTCGTAATGAAGTGGAAACCATGAGCACCTTGGCCAGCATTCGGTTTTCCATAAATATGAAAGATGATTTTTATAAAGCGGAAAATGAGTATCAAAATAATGCAAGCCCAATAATGGAAGGTATTGTTCATAAATTCTATCAAAAACTGGTCAATTCTCCAATGAAAGGAGAACTTAAGGCTCGCTATGGCGAACATCTGATTAATTTGGCTACTCTATCGGTTCAGACTTTTTCGGATGCTATTATTGAAGACCTGCAGGAAGAAAATAGGTTGATAACGGCTTATAATATGCTCGTAGGCAATGCAAAGATAGACTTTAGAGGCAGTACGTATAACCTATCGACAATGACGCCTTTTATCAGTGATTATGATAGAGGTAGGCGGATTGAAGCACAAAAAGCAGTTACACGATTTTTTGAAGATTATGAAGCAACTTTTGATGATATTTATGATCAATTGGTAAAATTGAGACATAAAATAGCGGTTAAACTTGGATATGATAATTATATTCAGTATGGATATGATAAACTTGGGCGAACAGATTATGGACCTGAAGATGTGAAACGATTTCGAAATCAGGTATATGAGCATATTTCACCACTAAGGCTAGAACTTAAGAAGAAGCAAGCTAAGCGTATTGGCCTGGATCACCTATACTATTATGATGCACCACTTTATTTTAATACAGGCAACCCTAAGCCGGTAGGTGACGAAGCCTACATGGTAAAAGAAGCCGGAAAGATGTACAGTGAATTATCACCTCAAACCCATGATTTTTTTGAATTCATGAGGAAGAACAATCTTATGGATCTGACCAGCCGTGATGGAAAAAGACCGGGGGGTTATTGCACTTACCTATCGGATTATAAGTCACCTTATATATTTGCCAATTTCAATGGTACAGATCATGATGTGGTGGTTTTAACTCACGAAGCCGGACATGCTTTTCAAGTCTATCAAAGTCGAGGATATGAGATCAGTGAGTATCAATTTCCTACTTTGGAAGCTTGTGAGATTCACTCTATGAGTATGGAGTATTTAACTTATCCATGGATGAAGGGCTTCTTTGGAGATGATTATGAGAAGTTTATCTACGACCACTCAAGTAAGCCAATTGAATTTATACCCTATGGTGTTGTGGTTGATGAATTTCAACACTGGGTCTATGAGTATCCAGCAGCTACACCGGAACAAAGAAAGCAAAAATGGCTAGAGATTGATCGAAAATATAGACCGGAGATCGATTATGAAGACAACGCTTTTCTTAAGCGTGGTGGTTATTGGTTTAGGCAAGGTCATATTTTTAGAGTGCCATTTTATTATATTGACTATACATTGGCACTGATTTGTTCAGTACAGTTTTATGTTAAATCAACCCAAGATCGTAAAAAGACATGGATGGATTATCTGAATCTATGTAATCAAGGCGGTAGTCGATCCTTTTTACAGCTGCTTGAATTAGCTGAGCTTGACAATCCCTTTAAAGAAGGAACCGTACAAAAAGTAATCTATAAAATAAGAGATTTATTAAACTCAATAGATGATACAAAGTTATAAAATGATCTGAAAAAGGATAGCTAAGAAGAATATGCTTGATTAGACAATATGAAACTTAGAAAACAATTAATTGCAAATCAGAAACCGTATAATAGGAAGAGAGTCAATTTGTAAACCCATTAACCAAGTATGAAAATTGAATGATGGGTTTATTTTTAACAAAGATGCAAAGATGAAGTAAATTCACTTGCAAAACAAGGTTGATTGTGCTATTATTTTAGATGAATACAATGATATATAAGGCAAGTTAGTTAATTAATTAACTATACTTTCGAGTTTGAAGTTAGTGTGTTTTTGCTATAAGTTAGTCAGATATTGAAGAATTTTTAGAAAAATTACACATTAAAGATCCCAATCACAAATGGAATGATTGGAATAAAGATGATGAATCTTAATATAACTTATATATTAGAACTAAAAACAAATAATAAGAAAAATGAATCTTAATTTTATAAAACTTGCAAAAATGAGAATGCAAAATTCTAATAGTCGATATGACAGGTAGTATGGTTGCCACTTAGTCAGACGTATATTGTTTGACAGGGGCTTTTTTTCTATGGTAATGCATAATAATAATTTGCGGTAACATTCAGGATGATTATATCAGACCTGTAAATATAGAAATATGTTTTAGAGAACAAAATATATGATGCAATGAAAGTGGCATTTGACCACGACACAATATTCAAGGAGGATTATATGAGTAAAAACGTATTATCAAAGTTTATATTTGATGCAAGTGTGGCTGATATAGTTGCAAATGCAAAGTCGGTAACGGTTCCTGAGAGCAGAGCCCATATACTCGATATGGCAACAGGCAATGGTCAGCAAATCTACAAGGTGAATTATGAAGTCGAAGGCTTAGGTCTTGTTGAAGAAGCTGAAGTTGTTCGTTGTAAAAATGGTGTGTCTGTTAATTATGCGGAAGCCTATATGCGAAGAAGAGATCCTAATTGCATGTATATAGGTGATGATTTACCAACAGATAAATTGACATACAAAGAAAAGTTCGGTGAGAGCTTTGAAGGGGTTCGTCAAGAAACATTTGAATGGTTAAAGACCCAAGACTTAATCATATTACCTTTTATATCTGGTGATGCAAAACATGGGGGCTATGAGTCGATATTAGTTGGTCCCAAAAATGCAGCATTTTTTACAGGAGGCTTGGCCGATCTTCAAGGATTTATACCTGCAGATGAGGTAAGGGAAGATTTTGAACCTAAGGCTGTGATTTATCTTGCGCCTGTATTTAGACATACACATTATGATGGTAAACAAGTTGTCGTACATAACCGTTTAGACAATATGCATGAAGTATATTCTTTTAATCTATATCCAGGACCAAGTGCTAAAAAAGGCGTTTATGGTATCTTATTATCTATAGGAGAGAAGGAAGGGTGGATAACAGCCCATGCTTCAACGGTTCGTGTAACAACGCCTTATGATAACTCAGTGGTTATCATGCATGAAGGTGCCAGTGGCGGTGGTAAATCAGAGATGATAGAAGAAGTGCATCGCGAGCCAGACGGTAGTGTATTGTTGGGTGTCGACCTTATTACTGAGGATAGTCATTATTTAGAGTTGGGTGATACGTGTGAACTGCATCCAGTTACGGATGATATGGCATTATGTCATCCATCGTATCAAAATGATAGTAAACTTGTGGTGACAGATGCAGAAGCAGGTTGGTTTTTGAGATTTGATCATATTAAAGAATATGGTACATCTATCGAACATGAAAAATTGACCATACATCCACCAGAACCATTAATATTCTTAAATATGGATGGTGCTCCGGATTCGACCATATTAATATGGGAACATAAAATGGATGCACCAGGAGTACCCTGTCCAAACCCTAGGGTTATTATGCCAAGACATTTTGTTCCGGATGTTATTTCAGATCCGGTTGAGGTTGATGTTCGTTCCTTTGGTGTTCGTATGCCCCCACTTACAAAAGAAAAAATCACTTACGGTATAGTTGGAATGTTACACATATTGCCACCTGCTCTTGCATGGTTATGGCGACTGGTTGCACCTAGAGGACACGCGAATCCAAGTATTGTAGATACAGGTGGTATGAGTAGTGAAGGTGTAGGTTCTTACTGGCCTTTTGCAACAGGTAAAATGGTTACACAAGCCAATCTATTGCTAGAACAGATTCAAAAAACTCCAAACACTAAATACGTCTTGATTCCTAATCAACATATTGGTTCTTTCAAAGTAGGCTTTATCGCTGAGTGGTTAGACCGTGAATACTTAGCAAGAAAAGGCAACGCTAAGTTCAGACCGGATCAATTGGTAGAATCAAGATGCTCAACGCTTGGCTACTCACCAAAAACTCTTAGAATAGATGGTCACAATATACCAAAAGGTTTCTTGCGCACAAATCATCAGGTTAACATCGGAGATGACGCTTATGATGCCGGTGCAAAACTTCTTACAGACTTCTTTAAGCGAGAGCTTGCTAAATTCAATACAGAAGAGTTAAACCCATTAGGTAGACAGATCATTGATGCCTACATGCGTGATGCTTCAGTCGAAGAGTTTGCATCCATGATGCCAATGTAAATGAACTGATAAAAAAGGGATAAGGTGTTAAAACTTCGTTTTTACATTTTACCATACATAAGTTCTAATTAGGAAGCTATAGGCCATAAGGTTTGTAGCTTCCTTTTTAATATATTGACTATAAATCGTCATTTGTATTTTTTTGCTAATTGTAGCGTTGACAAAATAAAGACATATGCTATATTTATTGTAATGCTGTAAGGAAAGGTCAAAATATGAGATATAAAAACATTGTGGAAGGCATATTTATCAAACGTCTAAATCGCTTTATTGCTATCGTTTTTATAGATGGAAAGTCAGAGCAAGTACATGTAAAAAATACAGGAAGATGTCAAGAGTTATTTATAGAAGGTGTCAAAGTATATCTTGAAAAAAGTGATAACCCAAATAGAAAAACTGGGTACTCTTTAATCAGTATTTATAAAGGTGATATCCTAGTTAATATTGACTCTCAAGTACCGAATCAAGTGATTTATGAAGCATTAATTAGAGGAGAGATTAAGGAGATTGGACAAGTCTCCTACGCTGTTCGTGAAGTAACCTATGGCTCTTCCAGATTTGATATTTATTATGAAAAAGGCGACGAAAAAGGTTATATAGAGGTTAAAGGAGTAACTTTGGAAGAGACAGGGCTGGCGCTTTTTCCGGATGCACCTACTATAAGAGGTACCAAGCATATTAACGAGTTAACAAAGGGCTTGAACGAGGGCTACAAAAACTATGTGTTTTTTTTGATTCAAATCGAAAATATTCATAATTTCAGACCCCATCATGAACGTGACAGGGCTTTTGCAGATAGCTTATTTAATGCAATTGATAAAGGTCTTGGCGTTTTAGTATACAATAGTAAGTTGAGCAGAGATACCATAGAACTTGGATATTCTGGTTCATTAGTAAATCAAATATGGTAAATAGTTATGACGCTTTAGCCAACATATGATAATAGGAGGTTGAAAAAATGGGTATAAGCTTTAATCAAGATCGAAAACAATTTCATCTTAGTACTATAAATACAAGTTATTTAATGGAAATCGTCTTAGATCGTCATTTGTTACATGGGTATTGGGGGAAGAAGATTCACACACCGGATTTAAAGTGCTTTGTTGACTTATATGAAGTGTGTAGTTTTTCACCGAATCCGGAAAAAAACCATAGGTCAATATCTTTTGATACGATGCCAAGAGAGTATCCAGATTATGGGCGTTCAGACTATCAAAGTCCTGCTTTTGAAGTGAGGATGGAAGATGGTAGTCATGTATGTGCACCTGTTTATAAATCTCACCGAATCTATAAAGGAAAAAAAGGTATTAAAGGTATGCCATCCTTGTATGCTAGTGAAGATGATGTTCTAGAAACACTTGAGATTAGTCTTGTGGATGATTTGTTCGGATTAGAAGTGATATTGTTTTATTCAGTATATGAAGCCTATGATGTTATAACACGAAGAGTGACTATTGTGAATCGAGGAAATGGGAGTATACAGTTAAAAAAAGCTCTAAGCGCCAGTGTAGATTTTTATCAGAATCATGAATTTGAATTAATGAATCTGTATGGTGGATGGGCAAGGGAACGTCATATATCAAGAATCCCTATTGGCCATAGTACCCATGTAGTTGATAGTAAAAGAGGTGCTAGTTCTCATGAACAGAATCCATTTATAGCACTACTTGAACCCCAAACAACGGAATATGTGGGTGGGGTATATGCTATGAATCTTATCTATAGTGGTTCATTTATGGGTGAAGTATCTGTTAATAGCTATGGCGGAACAAGGATGCAGATGGGTATGAATACCATTGATTTCGAGTGGGAGCTATTACCAAGCACCTCATTTGATACACCTGAAGTTGTGATGGTTTATTCACATGAAGGTCTAAATGGTATGTCAAAAATATTCCACAAGATATATAAAGATAGACTTTGCAGGGGGCACTGGCAACATAAAGTTCGTCCGATACGAATTAATAATTGGGAAGCTACGTATTTTGACTTTGATGAGCAAAAAATCAAGACACTTATTGACGAGAGTGCGAATCTTGGTATCGAATTGATGGTGCTGGATGATGGGTGGTTTGGTCAAAGAGATTCAGATAGTTCGGGTTTAGGTGATTGGTTTGTTAATAGGGAAAAGTTGCCGGGAGGATTAGAGGCAATTGCGGACTATGCTAATGAAAAGGGCATGGACTTTGGTTTGTGGTTTGAACCTGAAATGGTGTCGCCGGATAGCGTACTCTATAAGAAACATCCAAATTGGTGTCTTCATGTTCCCAATCGAGATCGTTCTGAAGCCAGAAATCAGCTCATATTGGATATGGGTCGTGAAGATGTAAGAAATTATTTGTTTTCTGCTTTGTCACAAGTCCTTAAAAGTGCTTCCATTCGTTATGTAAAATGGGATATGAATCGTAATATGACTGAAGTTGGTTCGGCTATTTTGGCCACAAACAGACAAAAAGAAACCAGCCACAGGTATATACTTGGTCTATATAACTTATTGGATAAAATAACAAAAGCCTTTCCAGACATACTTTTTGAAAGCTGTTCTGGAGGTGGCGGACGTTTTGATCCAGGAATGCTTTACTATATGCCCCAGACATGGACCAGTGATGATACGGATAGTTATGAGCGACTTAAGATCCAATGGGGGACATCGATGCTATATCCACCAATCACCATGGGTGCCCATGTTTCGGAAATACCTAATCATCAAGTTATGCGGATGACGCCTTTACATACACGTGCATATGTGGCTATGGCAGCTAATTTGGGATTTGAGCTGGATTTGACAAAGCTCAGTGATGAAGAAAAGAGCCTTGTAAAAAGTCATATAGATCAATATAAGCGCATTCGAAAAACGGTACAGTTAGGCGAATTCTATAGACTAATCAGTCCATACGAGAATAATTGTACCGCTTGGATGTTTCAATCTAAGGATAGAAACCAAGTTGTCCTATTTTATTATAGGCACTTGGCTAAACCGAATGATTTAGAGCCTAAGATAAAAATGCATTATCTTGACCCGGAGGGGCTTTATAGATTAGAAGATGGGCAACAGTTCTATGGTGATACATTGATGAACTTTGGACTTCGGTTGCCAATGATGACAGGTGACTTTGATAGTGTGATGGTAATTTTGGATAAAGTAAAATAATTTTATAATTGGTTAAGGTGTCAAAACTATATAGTTGAACTTTTGCATACAATATATAGTTATGAATGCATCAACGTAATCTATATATTGTATGTAAATTTAGTGAAACTTAGTTTTGACGCCTTAACCATTATATAAGACATAATTCAAGAGAAACTAGCAGTTAAGTTGTGAATATTTCAATAATACACAGAAAAGATATACTGAATTCATAATTTAGACATATTTATTTGCTATGATTAAAAAGTAATAACTATCCCCCCTTTTATTATATAATATGCTTAGTCCTACCCAGCGTGAAGTAATATTCTACTGTGGTAGGGTATTTTTTGCATTTTTTTAGATGAAATGATAAGATACTAAAGAAGAAAGAACAAAGCGGCGTTGCTTCGTATTGCATACAAATTGCTCACGTTAGCAGAGAGTCTTGACCCTTTAGCAAAAGTATGACTTTCCTAGAGTTAGAATATTAAGGAGCGATAAAATGAGACTTAGAAATGTAAAAAAAGCCTTCAATCGGATTAATAATTATGAGAAACTGATTAAAGATCCAATAAATTACAAAGGAAAATGGCACACATATTTTGACAATGACAATCCTATACATATAGAAATTGGTATGGGAAGAGGGCGTTTTCTCATAGAACAAGCAAAAAAAAATCCGACAATTAATTATATCGGCTTTGAAAAGTTCACAGTTGTACTGGTGAAAAGCTTGGATAATATTAAGGAAGAAGGCGACATTAGTAACTTGTGTGTGGTTCGATATGACGCTCAGGATATATTAGAACTTTTTGAAGAAAACGAAGTTGCAAAGGTATACTTGAATTTTTCTGATCCGTGGCCCAAAGAACGACACTATAAAAGAAGATTGACATATAGAGAATTTTTGAAAAAATACGAGATTATTTTAAGGGCGGAAGGCTTATTGTGTTTTAAAACGGACAACCAAGAACTTTTCGATTTTTCACTGAGAGAAATGCAGATTCTTGGTATGAGTATTCTAAAGGAAACAAGAAACCTACATGGTAGTCCTTGGGTACGAGAAAATATTATGACTGAATATGAAGAGAAGTTCACGAAAGAAGGTATTGCCATTAATATGGTTGAAGCAAGTTTCGGCAGTCGGTGACAATTAACTTAGAAACTCAATAATGAGTGAAAAAACAATAAATATGGCAATGGTAATAAGCAGTGGCGGCGTAAAAATTGATTGTTTTCCTTGTACGGTCAAAGGCTCAACAGCTTCCGGTTGCTCTAGTGCCTCTCTCATATCTTCTTGAAAATCATGATCAATAAGTGATGTGCGATTAAGTCCCATAAAGACTTCAGTAGGTAATTTTAGACTACCCTTAAATACTTTACTATTTCTTTTGAGCAACGAACGAAGAAGTAGAAAAGCAATAGGTAAGAAGAATAATGCATATATGAAAAGGCCAATGAGCATGATAGCTAACTGAGCATTTGTAGGGTCGGTATTAGCGGCAATTTCACCCATTAAGATTTCATTGTTAGAAAAAGCCGTAATAATCATATTTGAGACATAAAGCATTGTTGTGCTTGTTGCATTGATTGTGAAGTGAATAATAATAGCACTATAGATGGATTCAGTAATCAAAACGACATAGCACATAAGGGCACCCATTACAAAGGCATATAGAAACTGATTGATGTTTAAGTGAATGAATCCAAAAAACAAACCACTAATGATGCAAGTCACAAGAACAGATTCTTTTCTATAATTGCTGATGATTAAGGAACGGGTTAAAAGTTCCTCGAAAATAGCCGGAAAAACGGAAGTTAAAAGAAGCACGAATAAGTATGGATAGTCCAAAACAGTAAGCAGAGTATCTTGAATCTGATTGCGGACAAAAAACTGTGAAAGAACATTAATAACACTGAGGGAAGGCATAACCGACCAAGCAAGACCTATATAAATCAAGATATCAAGAGGTCGAACTTTATGTAAATGTAAAGTTGATTTTATGGGGGATTTTGTAACAATCAGATAGGTAACGACGGATAAAGCTACGAAACCAAGCTGAGAAATCAAAATATTAATGATAAAATTAACTTCCCATCGCAAAGAGCTTATTATGGTTGCCAAAGTAAGGTTGCCTAATATAAAATAAGTTATGGTAATCATTTGAAACAAATTGCCACGTTTGACAGAAAACATAAGTTACCTCCAGATGTCTTATAGATTATGCATCTATCATAACATAAGTCTAAATTAGATGGTATAAAAACAATATTAGCTTAAGACAATGCTTAAGTATCAAAACCATCCAGATGAATATTTGCATACAATATATAGTTACGAATGTATCAAAACAATCTATATATTGTATGTGGATTTAGTAAAACTTAGTTTTGACACTTTTATCAGATATTAATAAAAGAAACCGAACTTTACAGGAACAAGATACTGAATTATAATTAGTTCATGGTTAAGGCGTCAAGAAATCGTTCTGATCCTTTCACCGAGTTATTATAGTAAGCTATTTTGGAGGGTTTTTCATAATTATGAAGAAATTATTGGGTTTATTAGCTGTTATTGCACTAGGACTGAGTATATTTTCTAGTACGGCCAACGGA
This sequence comes from Petrocella sp., assembly GCF_059865615.1. Classification (NCBI taxonomy): domain Bacteria; kingdom Bacillati; phylum Bacillota; class Clostridia; order Lachnospirales; family Vallitaleaceae; genus Petrocella; species Petrocella sp. Next base: position 10,883 of record NZ_JCBCDA010000039.1, read on the forward strand.
AGTGAAGTAATCAGCCCTCAAGCAGAATACCTAAACGTCATTGGTTTACTTAAAGGAACAGGTCAAGATTATGGCCTCAACCAATCCTTGACGCGTCAAGAAGCAGCCGTTATGATTGTTAGGCTAAAAGGTGACGAAGATTTAGTCCGGTCCATGAATTTTAACCATCCTTTTGATGATGTATCATTATGGGCGTCATCTTATGTAGGCTATTTATATAACCATGGATTGACCAAGGGTAAATCATCTACTGAGTTTGGTGCACAGGATTTTGTGACTCAAGAACAGTATGTGACACTTTTGTTAAGAGCATTGGCTTATGATGATGCTAACGGCGACTTCACGTGGTCAAATAGTTTAAACAAAGCAAAAGAAATCGGAATTCTATCATCAACATCTAATAAGTCTATTTTTACAAGAAGAGAGATGGTCAGCCTAACCTATAATGCACTATTTAGTAAAATAAAGGCACAAAACACAACATTATTGGATCAACTTCAAGTTAAAAAGGCAGTTCCTAATACGATCGACAAAGCGGATAAATTCATAAGTTTAGCCTTCTTTGATATACAGAAGATGCCGGTGTCATATAAAGCGTTGGTGCAAAATGTAGAAAAAATGATTTACGAGATGGAAGAGAGCCAAACATTCGACATGTCGTTAATAAGTCGTGTAGATGTGAGTAATCTTATTGAAGATGCAAAAGTCGCTATGAATCAAGTTCCCATGTATTCGTCTGTAATCAATAGCTACAAGATTACACAAAGAGGCAATGAATTGATGATAGCAATTGAATATACGATTACAAAGTCAGAACTTGAAATGGCAAAGAATAAAGCTAAAGAAGTGGTAGATCAAATAACCACATCTCATATGAGCGATTTTGAAAAAGAGCTGGCCATTCATGATTACATCGTTCATCAAGTGACCTATGATCAATCGCCAGTGCTTAATCCAGCGGTATTCACTATTTATGGTGCCCTAATAGATGGCAAAGCGGTCTGTCATGGTTATGCCGAAGCATTTCAATATATGGCATATTTAGCAGGTCTTAATTCGAAGATTATCTTTGGTACAGCTAAAGTGGATGGTGTGGATATAGGCCATGCATGGAATATGATAGAGCTTGACGGCAAGTGCTATCATGTGGACACGACTTGGAACGACCCGGTATCTTCACTAGGTTCACATAACATCACTTATGATTATTTTAATGTTACAGATCAAGACTTGATGGCTACCCATTCTTGGAATAAGTCTGAATATGAACAGGGGACAGGTACTTATTATAACTATTATACTTATCATAAACTTGAAGTTATTGGCACGGAAGGTTTAAGGACTTATCTTCAAAATGAGTTTAATAGAGGAAGTAAAGCAATGACGATAAAAGTTAAAGGTGTTCAAATGACCATGGAAACACTAAGGAAAGTTTTAGTAAGATGCTATGGATATGGCAGTGTTAGTTATAATGTCAATGAATCTACCAATGTCGTGTACATAACAGTTCACTAAAGAAATGATTATTATTGGACATTTCTTTTAATCTAAGGTAAAGTAAGAGATGAGAGATGTGCAATAAGACGAAAAATATTTTAAACATTGACTATATCCAAAAAACATAATATAATAATATTGTATAGTCAGGTGGTTACAAGAAAAGAAATGGAGGCATTATTATGGCAATGATATTTACAGATGCAAATTTTGAAGTAGAAGTTCTTAAATCAGAGGTACCGGTTTTGGTTGATTTTTATGCAGATTGGTGTGGACCATGTAAGATGATGGCACCATCTATAGAGCAGCTGGCAAATGAATATGAAGGTAAAGTAAAAATCGGAAAGCTGGATGTGGATACCAACGGTGTTACAGCACAACATTACAGAGTAATGAGTATTCCGACGCTATTGATATTCAAAGGTGGAGAAGTGGTAGACACCATAGTCGGTGCAGTACCTAAAAATCAAGTTGAAGCAAAGATTAAAGCAGCAATGTAAATCATCAAAGACGATCTTATACTAGGTCGTCTTTTTTATTCTCTAGGAGCGTGTCCAGCAAAGCTGGCCACTTGAAAGTCATACTCTAGCATTTGCATCAAGGTCCTTTCCTTTTGAACCGTTCAGAAATATGAGCAGAGCCCATAACGAAGCATAGCTTCTTTTCGTAGGTGTGTTTTTTTCGATAGCACGACTTGTTTCTCCTTGATTGATTTTTGTCTGGGCAGGTGTTATAATCCCATGTAGAGTGGTATGTTTATGAATGCTTATAAGCATAAAAAATAGATTTTGGAGGTAGAAAATGAAAACGATTGCATATTATGTAACAGATAGTGGTTTTGGACACATAACCAGATCAGCAGCTATAATTTCACATATAATTGAAAACAGTGACTATAATGTATTATTGGCTTCAAATAAGATTCAGAATGACCATGCTAAAATTGAATTAAGAAAATATGAAAAACGGGTTTCCTTTATCAATGTGGAAACAGATGCAAATTCAAAGTTCATTGAGAATTCTCATCAAGTAGATTTAGAAGGCACGGCAGAAAACATTCGTGTTTATAAGAGTAAGCTTGAAGATCTAATAGAATATCAGTATAATTTGTTAAAAGGTATGGAGATTGTCATGGTCATTACGGATATCAGTATTCTAGGTATTATGGTGGCCAAAAAACTTAGAGTGAAAGTGGTCGGAATTTCTAATTATACATGGTACAATCGTTTCAAGAACTTTGGAATTAAAGATGATTTAATTGAAATCTATCGTACATGGTACAATCAATTAGATATGCTATATAGATTTGAACTTTCTGATGATATGAGTGGTATTGATTGTCCTAAGGAGGATGTGGGTCTAGTTTGTAGAGAAGTGAGTCAAATGAGCAGTGGTGATTTCAAAAAACTATATTGGCCGGCAGTATACCTTTCAGTGGGGCAAGTTGAAAAGAAGAAGGAGAAGTTTGAGATTGATTTCCCTTCCGGAACAGTTTTTGCTACGGGCACCATAGAAGTAGAAGGTAATGTCCATGTTGTAAAATTACCTTCTAGATTATCGCACACACAAGATTATATTGCTGCAAGTTCTTTTGCATTAATTAAAGGTGGTTGGTCTTCTGTAGCAGAGTGTCTAATTCTAGATGTGCCATTTGGAATACTTGATGAAGACGATACAGAGGATCAAGAACTGGTTGAAAAGCTTTTTTCAAATAACTATGCTTTCCGAACAACTGAAGAAGAGTTACGTAAATTTCACATTAAAGATATGAACATCAAAGCGGTGTCAGTCAATAGACCCAATTATACCAATGATGCAAATAATATAGCCAAAAAAATGCTTAGCGTTGTAGAGTAAATAAAGATAAAGCAACCCCTATTTTACCTCATTGTATCGGTAGAAAAGGGGTTGCTTTATAAACACATACTTTGTACTATGCTTATAACTTATAGGGGTTTGTCTCGGAATCATCTAAAGTTTCAATTAGAGCAATTTTTCTGTTGTAGTGTCGATCAATAACATGATCGATAATGTTTTTTATAACTGCGAAGAATGGAACACCGACGAACATACCTATAAAGCCAAACATACCCCCAAAAAGTATAATGGCAAAAATCACCCAAAAAGGTTCAAGACCTGTAGAATCACCCAAAATTTTTGGCCCCAAAACATTACCGTCAAATTGCTGAAGAGCCAATATGATGATGGCAAACAATAATACCTTTTCAGGAGAACCGATGAGAAGGAACAAGATACCTATGAATCCACCAATAAAAGGACCGAAATAAGGAATCATATTGGTTACCCCTATAATAACACTAATCAATATTGGGTAAGGTATTTTTGAAATCAAGAGTATAAAAAAACATAAAAGACCAATAATCAAACTATCCAAAAGTTTGCCAATAAAAAAGCTGGAAAAGATCCTGTGGCTTTCCTTGAAAGTATTGAATACGGCACCATTTGTTTGGGGAGGTATTATGGCCGTAACAAACCTGCCTGCATTTTTAAGATAGCCTTCCTTGTTATAGATTAAGTAAATTGCTATGATGAATCCAAAGAAAAGATTCATAACGAGAGAAGCAATATTTTTCGTAAAATTAAGGATCTCCGGTATGAATTGATTAAAGATATCTGTAATTTGTTCCAGTGTTTGAGGTATATTTTCTGAAACAAAGGAACTTAGAAGCTTGAAGTCAATATAATAGTTTTCTGTGCCAAAAGAAAAGGATGCAGTTTGCGACCACTCAATTACAGAATCAATGTAGCCAGGGAGCTTATTTGAAATATCAGTAAAACTTCTAAACACTTGGGGCATGATAATAGCAAATAAAAACATAATACTTCCGATAACAATAAAATAGGCGAGTATTATTGATAAGACACGTTTAATTTTTAATGATTTTATATTGCGTCCTTTAAAAGAAATTCGATTAATTAATAGACGCTCCAAAAAATTGACCATAGGACTTATAAAAAAAGCAATCAGAAGTGCAAAAATAAAAGGTGACATAAGATTCAAAACACTACGAATTAAGGCCATGGAGTCATTCCATGAAAACACGACTTTATATACAAGAATACAAGCAAAAAAAACAAAAACGGTATAGATGGCAATGGTTGTGTATTTGAGGTTATGATTAATTTTCAACAGGGAGCCTCCTTATGAATTGTTATGTACTTATGATAACAAAGATTTGCTGTTATGAATATAGGCTTTCATGATTTAACAAAAAAGTAATATACAAAATCATTGGTTAAAGTGTCAAAACTAAGTTTCTCTAAATTACATACAACATATAGGGTCCGTTATTACACTCATAACGACATATTGTATATATACCAATATTGCATACAATGAATATATAACTTTATTTAGTAATAAATATCCATTGTATCAATTGAAAAATTATTGTACAATAAATTTGAGGTGATGGCCATGGAAAATAGCTTCAATATTATTGGTGGAATCTTGTATATAGACAAATGGCTTTATCATGAAGCTCAAGAACTTGATAATAACATCAGCAAACTTATGGGTAGCCAGAATTTAAACATGTTCAAGCCACGACCGACAGTAACAACCGGTATCCATAGCGTGACCATAGATTATGGAAACATAGACAGCATATCTGTTCCTAAAGACCCAATGCTTTTTGTAGAAGAGTTGAGAGCCACTTATGATTCCAAGGTACGAGGACATATTCTTATAAAAAAGCAAGATCGGGTTTTGCAGGATATTGTCATTAATAAGTATTAACCTTTATAGTAAAAGCTATTCAACCAGAAAGAATATGGAGGAATAGCTTTTATTATAAACACATTTCAATCATAAAATTGGGCATAACTTGTGTATAAGTTATAATAAAAAAAACGTTAAGAACGTATGTTTCATAAGGTATAGCAGGATTAGTAAGGGCTAGGACTTCTGGAATACCAGAAGTTATCCACAAATAATAGTGTTAATAATTCATAGACGAATCTGAATCATAGCATCATCAATTCTCTCTTTTAAAAGACTGGTAGTGTCATTTCCCATATCTCTATCAAGTAGCATTCTATGGATATCCAATTCGGTTAAATGTAACAACAATTTTCCGTTATCGTAGAAGGCCCCTTGGCTTTTGAAATCAGGGTAATGTATTTGGTCGCATTTTGTAACAATAAGGCCGATGGCTCTTAATGCTTGTCCTAGAACATTCACATCATTGGAAGATACATTTTTATAACTATATATTTCTTTGTAGGTCTTACACTCGAAAAAAATATACCTTGTATTAAAATCAAGTGCCAGTTGTTTCCAAAAGTCATGCTTAGAATTAATGCGACATACCATTTCAAATCGATTATGACCTGAATCCATTTTTAAATTTTTGTACCAGCCACTTAGGTCTTTTTCAAATAAATGCTTCATGATATCGAAAACATTGTTCTCGAACTTTGTCCAACTATTGGAGCGGTTTGTTTCTTTAATGAGATTTTGATAAAGTTCATGGCCAATTGAAGCTTTGTAACAAAATGGTTTAAGGGTGGTTTCAGTAAAGGCATAAATCGAGGCCATACGCCTGTATGGTGTGGGAGATGGAGCTCTTTTTATCTCAATAGGTGAGTTGAGACGTTCAAAGAAATCTATAAAGGCTAATGATAAGGGGTCCAAAGCCTTAGACATATGAAGAAGATCATTTTGATCCCATAAGGTGATGCCGAATTTATTTTTTGCTAAATATACCCAATCATCAGGTAGGAAAGTGGACACGATTAAAATCATATGATTACCATGTACATCAGCATTGATCCTTTTTAGATGAAAAATTGCTTGCTCAATGGTTTCAAGAGCAACTTTTTTTGATCGATAAAGCTTAATTTCTATTACTGCACGTTGTCCAGAAGGACAGTTGATGAGCATATCAATGTCAAGTTCCGGTTTTATTCCCATATCAATATCAATTCCGGACTCTATAAATAAAGTGTGGCATAGATTTTTGAATTCCTCTTTTAAGTCGCTGGTTGCAAGTGCTTTATAAAGCTCCATGTAGTAAATTCACGTCCCCATACATGTATTTTGGTGAAACAATTATCATACTCTCCACTTTTGAGTATATCATAATCTGATTAAGGGGTCAAAACTAAATTTTACTAAATTCACATACAATATATAGATTATGTTGATGCATTCAGAACTATATATTGTATGTGAAAGTTCAATTATATAGTTCTGACACTTTAACCATAATATTAGATGTTTCACTTCATAAAAAAAGAAAAAATATTATTTGAGATGGGGAAGGGTTGTTTGACTGGAAGGCTATATTCAAGTAAAATATATTGAAGCAAACTTCGAAAAAATAAAAAAACAGGCATAAAGTACTAGTTACCCACAGATAATAACAGTTATCAACAGAATTGTGTGGATAGTTCACAGGTTATTAATGAAAAAAACACAAAAATAGCTCAATAGGATATTAATTTTATGAATTTTGAGAATGAAAGAAAGAGGACGAAAATGGCAAAATTATTCTTCAAATACGGCACTGTTTTTTCTGCAAAATCATTAAATCTAATAGCGACGGCTCATAATTATGAAACTCAAGGCAAAAAAGTATTATTAATGATACCGTATATGGATACAAGGTCAAATGGAAATATATCTACAAGAGCCGGCTTCGAACTGAAAGCGGAAATGATTGATACAGATACCAATATCGTTGATGTGTTTATTGAGCATTTAGATAAAAAGGATAAAATAGATTGTGTATTGGTAGATGAGGCTCAGATGTTGTCTTCCAAACATATAGACCAGTTACGGGAGGTTGTAGTACAATTTAATACACCGGTAATATGCTATGGACTGAGAGTAAGCTATACTTTAGAGCTTTTTGAAGCATCTAAGAGGCTTTTTGAGCTATCAGATAAGTTAGAAGAAATCAAAACCATATGTTGGTACTGCGCAAGTAAAGCAACACATAATCTTAAGTTAGTTGAAGGGAAGCCAGAATATAAGGGTAATCCTATTGATATTGGTGGTTTGGAAAAATTTTTGCCGGTTTGCTACAATTGCTATGTAACCCCTCCTATTGATAATTAGAATGGTGGCAAATGGTTTTACAATATTTTAATGGAATACAAGTGAGTTGTATGATAAAATTATAATATGCTTATATGGTTAAGGTGTCAAAACTATATAGTTGAACTTTTGCATACAATATATAGTTATGAATGCATCAACGTAATCTATATATTGTATGTGAATTTAGTGAAACTTAGTTTTGACCCTTTAACCCTTATATGTATTTTAATGAAAGT
>NZ_JCBCDA010000050.1:0-10682 GCF_059865615.1 Petrocella sp.
TATCATCAGTTAGGTTTACACCGAATCAGCAAAGAAATCTCCAATAATTATAAATTTACATTTGACCTTGATTCGATTCTTTCACGACTTATCTATGGTAGAATTCTTTTCCCTTCTTCCAAGCTCAATACTTATCAAGAAGCTAAATCCCTTCTTGAACAAGCAAATTTTGAATTGCATCAAGTCTATCGTGCTTTAGAGGTTATCGCTAAAGAAACCGACTTTATTCAATCGGAACTCTATAAAAATAGCTTATCCATTTCCAAAAGAAATGATCGCATTCTTTACTACGATTGTACCAATTATTTTTTTGAGATTGAGCAAGAAGATGGGCTTAAACAATACGGTTATGGTAAAGATCATAAACCTAATCCGATTGTCGAAATGGGCTTATTCATGGATGGTGATGGCATTCCTCTTGCTTTTAGCATTCATAGTGGCAACACAAATGAGCAAACGACATTAAGACCTCTTGAAGAAAAAATACTAAATGACTTTAAGTTGTCAAAGTTTATTGTTTGCACCGATGCCGGGCTTTCTTCTACCGATAACCGTAAGTTTAATAACATCAAAGAAAGAGCTTTTATTACGACTCAGTCGGTTAAAAAACTAAAGAGGCATTTAAAAGAATGGGCTCTTAATCCAAATGGATGGTCCTGTGCTAACAGCAGTCTCACCTATGATATTCGTCTTCTCGACAAGGATAAGGATACCTATGAAAGTCATCTGAATACAACGTTCTATAAAGAACGCTGGATTAAAGAAGATGGACTTGAGCAGAAGCTTATTGTTACCTTTTCCTTAAAATACAGAGATTATCAGCGTCAGATTCGAAATCGACAATTAGAGAGAGCCTTAAAGCTCATTGAAGGTCGCCCAAGTGATATCAAGAAAAAGAAACAAAACGATTATAAACGATTTATTACATCCACTAGCGTCACTCCCGATGGTGAGATTGCGGAAAAAGTCGTTTACGATATAGATAACGAGACTATTCTAAAAGAGGAAATGTTTGATGGATTTTATGCGGTATGTACAAATTTAGAAGACGATGCACCTGCTATTGCAAAAGTGAATCACAGACGTTGGGAAATCGAAGAGTGCTTTCGCATTATGAAAAGCGAATTTAAAGCTAGACCTGTATATCTTAGTAGAGACGATCGCATAAAAGCTCATTTCACCACTTGTTTCTTGGCTTTAACACTATACCGCTTCCTTGAAAAAAGATTAGGAGAAGCTTTTACGAGTCATGAAATCATTAGTGGGTTAAGGGATATGAATTGATGCTCTACATGATGCTTTTGGTTTTAGAACAGATTGTCAGATTGTATCGAACAAAAGCTTTAAAAATATTTTCAAACAGACAAAAAACAAAAACATTATTCACTTTTTGAATAAACAAGAAAAGCTTGAACCCCAGTATTTTCAATGGGTTCCAAGCTTTTTTCATCTCACAACTGTCAAAGACAGGATTATAACGTATCTTCTTACTATAATCCAATACCAATATAAACAAATTTACTGGTTAACTCTCTTTATCGCAAAATATTTCCCCCTTAAGCAGTGGGCTTTTGACGATTCTCGTTCTCCTAAATATCAAAAGTTCAAAACTGATATTCTACCTGTGGTAATCAACTATGAAATAGTGGATTATAACCTTCTCATTCAATACTACCAGGAACGCTACAGCTATACTGTCAAGCCTGTTAATCGTCGTAGCGAATGTGATATTCCCGAAGATTGTCATTGTCCTCCTTGCGGCGCACCTTTGCCTTATTTATACAAGAATAATGCTTCTAAGGAGCAAGTTCTCTGCAAGGTATGTCAGACACGTTTTCACCCTACCAATAAATACAATCAACCACTTAAGCTTCCTTGTCCTTATTGCGGACACGCCCTCCTTCATAAGAAAGATCGTATTAACCTTTCATGTAAACCTCGGCCTATCCCTTCGCAAAACATCCCAAACTCTCAGAGATCTATATAACATTCAGGTCTCCAATACTATGGTCGCCAACTATGCCAAAACAGCTGCCACTGTTATCAAACCTTTTGTTGATCACTATGATTACAATACCTCCAATAAAATGGTGGCAGATGAAACTTATATCAAAGTGCGCGGCCTTAAGGGTTACATCTGGTTTATCATGGATGCCATCTCTCGTTCCATCATCTGCTATCAAGTCTCTGACAACCGTGCTGTTGGTCCGTGTATTATAGCTATGCGCATGGCCTTTAGGCATCTAAAAAACTTCTTGAAAAATTTCACTTCATTGCGGACGCTTATAGCGCTTATCCTTTAGCTGCCCAACAGTTTCCAAAAGCTGAAAATGGGGGGTTTAGAGTTTGATATTACTCAGGTCATCGGCCTTACGAATGATGATGCAGTTTCCACTGAATTTCGTCCTTTTAAACAGATTGTCGAACGTCTCAACCGTTCATTTAAAATTTCTTGTCGAGTCACTTGTGGTTACGATAACTATGATGGTACCAACTACGGCGTTGCTCTCTGGGTTGCTTATTACAACTTCCTATGCCTGGCAAATGGCAACTCCTAATATTTCTTAGTCAGCAAACCATCCTAAAATTACAAAACCAACAACCCGATGACTCTATCTGTTCTTAGATTCTAAGCCAGAGGGGTTCTTCCCAGCCACCCCAAAGGGATTTACCCTTGATAACTCTTAAAAATAATGCTACATTGCCTAATCCTACGGCGGCGAATTCTATCTGTTCTTGAGTTCGTCGCCGTAGGTAACGATGCTAAAGCATTATTTTTATGAGCTGTCAAGGGTGGCGGAAGCTGCCACTCAACTCCAGTTATCAATTTCTAAGGTTCTTATTGAGCCTTTTTCTTTGACCAGTTTTTTTTCATACGTTACTTTACACTATCTTTTGAGAGTACGTTATTTGTTACTCTTTTAGCGTGATAGATTATGGAAAGTAAATCAATGGCTAATAAATTACGACGAAATAATTTTTTAATGAAAGAATTAGAAGCGATTGCAGAAGTCTTAGACTATGAATTTGTAGCTTCTTTTATAGAAAAAGCTAGCAATTGAAATAATTATCATACAAGCAAAAAAAGCTATCGAATAAATGGATTTATGTCACTGTTTCCATTTAGCTCAATAGCTTTTTTCTTTTTTGATGGCTTATTTTTATTATTGGCTTACACTTTCAAATAATTACCATGGATATTATTTTGCATTTTTCTTGTTGATTTTTAATCCAATTTCAGTATGATTTTGCACCATAAGTTACGATATTTTACGATAACTTGCGTGTTTCAAAAATCGTTGTAACCCTTGTAAAACCTAGTGTTTCCGCCTGTTTTACTCAAGTTCATATGGTGTAACCTGGTAAACGTAGTAATTCAACCAGTTGGCATATAACAAGTGGGCATGACTACGCCAGGTGTTGACCGGCTTGTTATGGTCATCATCATCCGGGAAATAGTTAATGGGTATCTTGATGGGCAGGTTTTTATTCTTGTCTCTCACATATTCCTGATTCAAGGTCTCGGCTTCGTATTCCGAATGACCGGTTACGAATATTTGCTTGTTATCTACGGATTTGACAATGTAGACACCGGCCTCATCGGATTCAGCAAGAAGTTCCAAAAGTTCGTTTTCTATAATCGGTGTTTTATGAATGCTGGTGTGTCTTGAATGTGGCACTAAAAATTCATCATTAAAGCCTCTAAGTAAAGGAGAATGTGTTTTGACAACCTTATGCTTAAAAATACCGAACATTTTTTCATCCAGATCGTATTTACCGATACCGTAATGATAGTATAAGCCCGCTTGAGCACCCCAGCATATATGGAAAGTTGATGTGACATTGGTCTTTGTCCATTCCATAATCTGAGTCAATTCTTCCCAGTAAGTAACTTCTTCAAAAGGCATTTGTTCTATAGGTGCACCTGTAATAATCATACCGTCATACTTATTTTCTTTTATTTCATTAAAAGTTGTATAAAAAGCAATCAGATGATCTGTAGAGGTGTTTTTCGACTGATGGGTCTCCGGTACCAGTAAGGTTATTTCCACTTGCAAAGGTGAATTACTTAGTAGCCTTAATAAGTGTCGCTCTGTCTGATCTTTTAGAGGCATCAAATTCATAATCACAATCTTTAGGGGACGTATGTCTTGAGTATGGGCCCGATGCTCATCCATAACAAATATGTTTTCATCCAACAGTTCTTGCTTTGCTGGTAAATCATTATTGATTTTAATAGGCATAATTTTTCACCGACTTTCTCTTTTTTCAAAAAATACTATGAATAATAGTATACACGTCCATGTAAAATTCGTAAAGACTAGACGCTTGATTCATATTTTCGAGTAATCCTAAACATAGGGACTGTTGCTCACAGCCCCTATGTTCTATTTAACTATTTGGTCAGGTTGATTAATGGCTTCATGAATCGCATATCCGGGTGGTACCATTGGGTACACATTACTCTCTGTTGCTACTCTACAATTGATAACCGATACTTTGTTGGAACTGAAGGCTTTTTTGATGACTTCATCGACCTGTTCTACTGATTCAATAACAAAGCCTTCTGCACCCAGTGATTTTGCAAATCCTATGTATTCGATATCCTCACCAAGATCTGTAGATGAAAAACGATCTTCATAGAAAAGATTTTGCCATTGCCTTACCATGCCAAGAGCATTGTTGTTCATGATGAAGATCTTAATTGGCAACTTGTGTTTTACCGCTGTAATGATTTCATTGAAATTCATTTTAAAAGATCCATCACCGGTAATCATGACAACACGATCTTTTTTATTGGCAAACTGAGCGCCAATGGCTGCTCCAAGTCCATACCCCATGGTACCTAGTCCTCCAGACGTAAGGAACCTGTTTGGAAACATAAAAGGATAATGTTGTGCCGTCCACATTTGATGTTGTCCAACATCGGTGGTCACAATATCTGTTGATTTACAATGTGCAGCGATACGTTTTAATACATGTGGTACATTCACAGTATCATAATTGACCTTATGACCAAACTCTTGCTTCATATAAGCTACATGGTCCACCCATTCAGGTACCTCTTTAACTGCTATGACCTCATTAAGCAACACAAGAATCGTCTCTATATCACCAATAACATGTTCATTGACAACAATGTTCTTATTGATTTCGGCAGGGTCCACATCAAAATGTACAATAGTTGCTTCTTTGGCAAATTTGTGTTCATTGCCCACTACCCGGTCAGAAAATCTAGCGCCAATAACCATCAGCAAATCACATTCGTTGATTAATCTATTCGATGTTAATGAGCCATGCATACCAATGTTACCGGTGTACATTGGATGATTATACGGTGTTGCACCTATACCCATAAGTGTGTTGGCGATTGCACTTTTTGTCTTATCTGCAAACGTCATTAAGGCTTCGCTTGCATTTGCTCGAATAACACCACCACCAGCAATAATCATGGGACGTTTGGCTTTATTAATAATCTCAACGAGCTTCTCAGGAATATGAAGGGTTTGAGGCTTATCGTATACTCTTGGCTCTTTTCTTATATAATCTGTCATCATAGATGTGATGTCTTTTGGTATGTCAATGAGGACAGGACCTGGTCGTCCGGATTTTGCAATATAGAAGGCTTCTCGTATAACATCTGCAAGAATATTAATGTCTTTAACCATATAGTTATGTTTTGTAATCGGAAAGGTAATCCCCTGAATGTCCACTTCTTGAAAACTGTCTTTTCCAAGCATAGGTATACTGACGTTTCCGGTGATGGCTACCATCGGTACTGAGTCCATATAAGCTGTTGCAATACCTGTCACCAGATTGGTTGCACCAGGGCCTGATGTTGCAAGGCAGACGCCGACCTTACCTGTTGATCTCGCATAACCATCTGCTGCATGAGAAGCACCTTGCTCATGAGATGTTAGTATGTGGGTTATATGTTCCTTGTTTTTGAACAGTTCATCATATATGTTAATTGTTGCCGCACCCGGATAGCCGAATAAATAATCTACCCCTTGTTCTTTAAGACATTCTACTACGATCTGCGCTCCATTTAATTTCATAGTGATTACTCCTTCCAATTTCTATTCTAACTATAACATATGGTTAAAGTGTCAAAATATAAAAAACCCATACATCCTATCATTTAGGACGAAGGGTTGCTCCGCGGTACCACCTAATTTTGCTTGCGCACGCTCAAATAATACGAGATCTAATCCGATATTATCGCCCTCATAACGGTGGGCTACCGATGAAGCCTAATCTCCTTAGATTACTCCTTAGATTTCAGTTCACTGCTCCAAGGCTACATTCCTACAAATCTTCTCGAGAACTTCCCAGCATCGCCCTCTCTCTTTGCTTTCGATCATATAGTACTCTTCCTCTTCATTGCATTTTTAATCATTTTAATGGATTTATAAACCCTTGTCAAGTATTGTTATTTTTTTCACTTATAAATTGACGCGTTGAATCGATAAATTCTTTTTTCATTGTCATGATGTACTATTTTTAGTATACTTTTAAATAGGGTTAAAGGGTCACAACTAAGTTTCGCTAAATTCGCCTATCATATGTAGATTATGTTGATCCATTCATAACTACATATGGTAGGTGAAAGTTCAACTATATAGTTTTGACGCCTTAACCAAATAGGTTAAATAAGTGAAACTTAGTTTTGAGACTTTAACCAAATAGAATTATATTACAAGGAGGCTTATATGCTTACAAGAACTTCTGCTCTTGAACTTTTAAAAGAACATGTCACCTCGGAAAGCTTGATCAAACACTGTATGGCGGTTGAAGGTTCCATGCGTGCTTATGCTTCGTTATATGATGAAGATGTTAATCTGTGGGGTCTTACCGGTCTTTTACACGATATTGATTTTGATAAACATCCCAAAGAACATCCTCAACATGCTCGTAAATACCTTATAGACCTTGATCTGCCTGAATCTTCTTTGATTGCAATAGAACAGCATGGCAAGTTGGATTTGGAAGCACGTGGTTCTTTAATATCAAAGACCCTCTTTGCTGTGGATAGCCTATCTTCTTTTATTCTTGCTTATGTTCATGTAAGACCTGATAAAAGTTTTGATGGTATTCCTTTAAAATCTATTAAAAAGAAATTTAAAGATAAAGCTTTTGCTAGAGCTGTAAATCGTGACTTGATTATTAAAGGTGCAAGCGATTTAGGTGTCAATCTGGACACCCATATGGAAAATGTGATTCAAGGCATTGTCGAGTGGGAACATGAGCTGAATAAAATGGGGTTTAGTTTAGTGTAAAATATGACTTTTCACCCTCTTATTGGTTATGAAAAGAAGTAGATTCATATTTTTGAATCTACTTCTTTTTTAAAACATATATAATTTGGTTTAATATAATCTCAATACATTATTTGATAGAACCTGCAACCATGCCCTTGATGATATGTTTTTGGGCAAACAGGAAGCCGACGATAATGGGTGCAGCCGCCATGAGCACTGCCGTCATGATTAGGTCCCACTTCTTAACGAAAGATCCTGCAAAGGCTCTGATGGCTAGGGGTATGGTTTGTACATCTTGACCGACACCGAGGATTAAGGAAGGTAACAAGAAGTCGTTCCATATCCAAATGGCATTTAGGATGATGACCGTTACAAATATAGGCCGCAGTATGGGCATGATAATCTTAAAGAAAATCTGGGGACGGCTACAGCCGTCTATGGTGGCTGCTTCTTCAAGCTCTAAGGGTATCGATTTGATGAACCCGTGGAACATGAAGACCGCAAGCGGGGCGCCAAATCCGATGTAGGCGATGATCATACCATGATAAGTTCTAAGCATTCTTATGCCGGTTGCTTCATAGATTATTCTAAAGAAGGCGACCAGTGGAAACATGACCACTTGGAAGGGTATGATGAGTCCGCTTAAGAAGACTAAGAAGATGATGGTGGATAGTTTGCTTTTGGTTCGAACCAATACCCATGCTGACATGGCGGAGAAGATGGTTATGGTGGTCAATGAGCCTACGGTGATGATGACCGATGAGAATACGCTTGATGAGTATCTGATGCTTGGTCTGTTCCATATGTCATTGATATTGACTAAGAGTTGACTCCATTGGTTTGGCAAAGATATGGGGTCGGTGATGATTTCTAAGGATGATTTGGCTGAGTTGATGATGACGATGAAGAAAGGAAACATGATGATGACAAAAAGGATGAAGGTGATGATGGTTAAAATTGTGTTGACCGTATTTTTTTTGACACCCATTACATTTCCACCTCTTTCTTTTTATTATAGTAGACCTGGCCGATGGATACCACCGATAGGACGATGAAGAATATGATGGCTCTGGCCTGGCCTTCTGCCATGTTGTTGTATTTGAAGGCGACACTATAGATGTGCACGGCCAACATTTCCGTTGAGTTGACGGTGGTGCCTTGATAGATGGCGGTTGGTCCTCCGTTGGTTAAGGCGACGATGATGTCGTATTGCTTAAAGGAGGTGACCAAGGTTAAAAAGGAGGTGATGGTGAAGGCTTGTGCAATCATGGGAATGGTGATGCTTCTAAGTCTTTGGATGAAGTTGGCACCATCGATTTGGCTGGCTTCTATGAGCTCTTGTGGCACATTAAGCAGGGCCGCTACATAAATCATCATGATGTACCCGGCGTATTGCCATGTGAAGGCAAAGATGAGTCCAAAAAGGGCTAAGTTGGGTTCTGCTAGGATGAGGATTTGTTCTAAGGCTTCTATGCCAAGCAATGTTCCAATGGAGGGTACGACACTTTTGAAGATGAACTGCCAGATATACCCTAGTACCAGTCCCCCGATTAAGTTGGGGATGAAAAAGCCTGCTCTGAAAAAGTTTTTGAATCTAATTTCTCTTGTGACGAGAAAGGCCAGTGTTAAGGCCACTGCGTTGATTGAGATTACGCTTAGCAAGGTGAATAGGAAGGTTCTTAAAAAGGAATACCTAAATGCCAGGTCACTGAACATGTTTTTGTAGTTACTTATGCCTACCCAGTTGGCTTCTTGTCCTGCTACAGCTGTCCAGTCTGTCATGGAGTAATAGACACCCATACAAAATGGTACGACTACTACGAGGATGAAACTTGATAAGGCCGGTACTAGAAATAGCCAGAATACCAGTTTTTCTTTTGTTTTTTTGTTCATACGTTTTCCTTCTCCCTCGGTCATTTTGTTTGTTGTTACTGGTTATTGGTTATACATTTTACCCTATCTATGGGGTTTTTCTTATGAATTAAAAGGAATGTCCCCATTGCTTGTCCTTGTGCCTTTTCCTTTTAATTCATAAGAAGGGTGTGTGTCTTACACACACCCTTCCCAAATGTTTCTTCTACTTTTTCGCTTTGTTTTACTTGATTTCTTCTATTTTTGCTACAAGTTCTGCTATGAAGCCTGCTTTGTCTAAGTCACCTTTTGCATAGCTTTCATAAAGTGGTGCAATGGTTCCCATTCCGAATCCGTCCGGCATGTCGTTTTGTAACCATGTGTAGGCACCGTTTTCTTTATTCAACCACTCTGTTACGTTGGCTGATAGAGGGGTGTCCGGTACGAGGGTTACGTTTGTAAATGCAGGTACCATTTTCGCTTCGTTAACCATATAGTTATGACCTGCTTCTGTTGTTGCCATGAAGTTTAGGAAGGCTCTTGCTGCTTCTTGGTTCGTACTGTCACTGTTTAGTACATAGTAAGATGGTGCGCCTATGAAGATGGCGTTGTGCTCTCCATATACAGATGCATGTGGTGCAAAGCCCATTGGGAAGTCTACCCCATTGTCTGTTAACCATGGGTCAATCCAGTTTCCTTGGTGTACAAAGGCTGCTTGACCGGTTGCAAATTGACCAACTTGAGCATCATAGTTACCTGTTAATAATACAGCTGTATCTGCATATGCAAAGAGGAGTTCTACCCAGTCTGCATACTGTGTTAAACGCTCTACGTCTGCTTCACCGTTGTTGAGCTTGTCAAGTACGGTGGTATCACCATACTCTAGTCCTGCTGATAGATAGCCGTTAAAGTTATGTAAGCCTGTTACCCATCTCATGTCTGGGCCTGCTGCCATCGCTACTACGGATTTTAGACCGAGTTCGTCTTTCATTGCGTCGATTGTTTCAAAAGCTTCTTTGTACGCTGCTTGTGATGTTAGGGTTGCAGGGTCTACACCAGCTTGGTCTAAGATGTCTTTGTTATATGCCACTCCCCATGCTTCAACTGCTACTGGGAACCCATATACTTGACCGTCTACTGCAAATTCTAGTGTTGTTAAATCCATCCATTCTTCATTCTCAAATGGTGTGAGTTTGCTTTTCCATGTGTTGTATCCGCCCATTCCTTCTATGACATAGATGTCCGGTTGTCTGTCGGATTGGAATTCTGCTTTTAGGTTCTCTGCGTATGGTGTGTCACCGCCAGAGGTTTTGACCGTAACTTCTACGCCTGTCTCCGCTTCATACAGGGCTGCAAATGCCATTAGTTGTTCACCAATCTCTACTTTGTTCTGATAGATGACGACGCTTTGTCCCTCTGTTGATGCTGGTGCTTCTGTCTCTGTTCCTGTTTCCGGCGTTTCTGTCTCTGTTGTTGGGGTCTCTGTTTTCCCACAGCCGGCAAACAATGCTGTTACCATTGCAAGTACCATTATCATTGTTAACAATTTTTTCATTTTTGTTCCTCCCT
>NZ_JCBCDA010000161.1:0-1087 GCF_059865615.1 Petrocella sp.
AAGTATGGATTATATTTCTAAACTGTATGGGACCAAAAGAACGATTTTTCTGGTTAATGGAAGTACTATGGGTATTTTAAGTGCTATTGGGGGTATTCATGAAGCAGAAGATACTGTTTTGGTTGCTAGGAATTGTCATCAATCCGTCTATCACGGCATTACATTGTTTAAGCTTAAGCCACTGTATATTTATCCAGAGGTGACCCAATTTGGTTTGGTTGGCGGTATTGATCCAAGAAAAGTGGAAGAAATCTTAATTGCCAATCCTAAAATATTGTCTTTTATTATGACGAGTCCCACATATGAAGGTTTTATATCGGATATTGAATCCATTGGAAAGATATGTAATCGCTATAATGTCATATTGATAGTGGATGAAGCTCATGGTGCACACCTTCCCTTTTCTAAAAGTCTACCGGATTCCGCAATAAAACTGGGAGCTGATATTGTTATACATAGCATGCATAAAACATTGCCTACTTTTACTCAATCGGCACTTATGCATCTGAATTTAGAAAAAGAGTCTGAAAGAAAGGTTCTTAGAATGCTACAGATGTTACAAACCAGTAGTCCATCCTATATTATGATGGCTCAGATGGATTTATGTATAAGACAGTTGATGTATCAAGAAAAATTGTGGACAAGTCATTTGAAACACTTAGAAAAGGTGCATAAGGTTCTTAATAAAATGAAAAGTATTCGGAGTCTGAACACTTATAGAAGTATTGAAGAAGGTATTATTGCGAAAGACCCTTATAAACATATTCTGCTTTTTGATAAGTCGGATATTTCTGGTCATGATTGTAACCATTTGCTTAGAAAAAAATATAATATTCAATTGGAACTATCTTCAAAAGTACATGCATTAGGTTTCTTCAGTATTGCGGATAGCAAAAGTGCTTTAGCCAGTTATGCAAAAGCAATCAGAGCTATAGACAAAAAGCTAAAACCTTTAAAAAAATCAACAAAGATTGTTAGTGGTTTTGATAGAAATCAAAAATCATTAGAACCCTATGAGGCGTTTGCAAAAAATAGCGAGAGAATACCTTTGCATCAAAGTGTGGATAGAATAGCAGCCAGTATGATT
>NZ_JCBCDA010000109.1:0-7664 GCF_059865615.1 Petrocella sp.
TATCATAACATATTTAATAAAGGTTAAGGTGTCAAAACTATATAGTTGAACTTTTGCATACAATATATAGTTATGAATGCATCAACGTAATCTATATATTGTATGTAAATTTAGTGAAACTTAGTTTTGACCCTTTAACCATGGTTAATATTTTAAACTAATTATTGTAGAAAAAAGGGCTTGCAGATTTCTGAAAGCCCTTTTCTTTAACCGTTAAGGTTAAAACAAAGTTTCACTAATTCTCATACAACTTATCGATTACGTGCCTAAATATGCTTTTTTTACTTCTTCATTGTTTAGCAAGTCCAAGCCTTTACCTTCCATAAATACTTCACCGGTCTCAAGGACATAAGCATAATCCGATATTTCTAAGGAAGCTTTGGCATTTTGCTCAATCAATAGGATGGTTACACCCTCTTGATTGATTTTTTTTATAATTTCAATGATATTTTTCACGATAAGTGGTGCCAGTCCAAGAGATGGCTCATCCATCATCAATAATTTGGGTTTGGTCATAAGAGCCCGGCCAACGGCCAACATTTGTTGTTCACCACCTGACATGGTCCCTGCTTTTTGTTCTTGTCTTGACTTTAATATAGGAAAGAGCTCAAATACCCAATCTAAATCCTTTTGTATTTCTTTTGCATCATTTCTTATATAAGATCCTAAAATCAAGTTCTCAATTACCGATAGATTGGTAAAAACTCTTCGTCCCTCCGGTACCAGTACCAGATTTGATTTTACTATTTCTTTGGTTTGTTTGCCTGTTATCTCTTTCCCATTATATATGATCTTACCTTTTGATGGTTTTTCAAGACCCATGATGGCTCTTAAGGTCGTACTTTTTCCTGCACCATTTGCGCCAATCAAGCTGATGATTTTGCCTTCCTCTACATCCAACGTAATACCTCTTAGGGCATGAATGCCACCATAATGAACGTTTAGGTTTTCTACTCTTAACATCTAGTCCACCCCCAAATAAGCTTCTATTACTTTTGGATTATTCTGTATGGCATCCGGAAGACCTTCTGCAATGGTCACACCATAATCTAGAACATAAATCCGCTCACATACACCCATGACGACTTGCATATGATGCTCAATCATCAGAATGGCAATGTCAAACTTGTCTCTAATTTCTCTTATAAAGCCCATCAACTCATGGGATTCTTGAGGATTCATACCTGCTGCCGGCTCATCCAATAACAATAATTGGGGATCTGTTGCAAGGGCTCTTGCAATCTCAAGTCTTCTTTGCTTACCATAAGGTAAGTTCGATGACTTCTCATCCTTCAAATCATCCAAACCGACATCTTTAAGAAGTGCCATCGATTTTTCATAGATTTCTTGCTCTTCTCTTCGATAACCAGGTGTTCTTACAACAGATCCAAATAAATTGGATTTTAACCTTAAATGACTGGCTATAATAACATTGTCAAGAACGCTCAATTCCTTAAAAAGTCTTATGTTCTGAAAAGTCCTGGCTATGCCAAACTTTGTAATCTCATGAGGCTTTAATCCGGTTACGTCTTTATCGTTATAATACACTTGACCTTTGGTTGGTTTGTAAACACCTGTGATCATATTAAAAGCCGTTGTTTTACCGGCTCCATTTGGGCCAATCAAGCCAATGATTTCCCTATCGTTGATCTCAATATTCAAATCCAAAACCGCTGTCAATCCACTAAATTGCATGGTGATTTTATCTGTCCTAAGTAACGTCATAATGTTCACACCCTTTTAAACTGATTTTTTTCTGTTTCTTAAGAATTTCTTTTTCAAGAAATAATCCCAGTTGAATTCTGCCCTTCCCATAAGCCCTTTTGGATAAAATAAAATAACACCCATGAGCATTAGAGAAAAAACAACCATTCTCATGCCGGGGATACCTGGAATATTAATAAATCCTAAATTAATCGGATTCTCGATAAATCTTAATACTTCCATGAGTATGGTTACTGCCGTTGCGGAAATAATGGTGCCTGTAATGCTACCGATGCCGCCAAGAACGACAATCAGCAATATATTAAAGGTCAAAATAAATCTAAACATATTGGGGTCTATGGCGCCTATAAGATGGCCCAGTAGTCCACCACCAACACCTGCAAAGAAAGCACCAATAACAAAGGACATCATTTTATGTTTGAATAAACTGATGCCCATGGCTTCAGCTGCAATCTCATCTTCCCTGATGGCTTTAAAGGCTTTTCCATACATACCATGGATCAGCCAAATCATAAAAAATATGGTTAATATCGCGATGCCCCATGCCCACCATGCGTTGGTATAACGGGTAATACCCTTCAAACCTAAAGACCCATTAGTCAACGTCTGTGTATTTGTAATCACAACACGAATAATCTCACTAAATCCTAATGTGGCAATGGCCAAATAGTCATCGTTAAGCCTTAGTACCGGTGCCCCAATTAAAAAAGCAATCCCGGCTGCTGCCAAACCACCAACAATAAGTGCCAAAGGGAAAGGCAATTGAATCATTTTAATAAAAGGGTTAATCGGTGCCACATAAAAAACTGAATCTTTAAGCTCAGGACTCATGGTTAATAGAGCAGAAACATACGCACCTACCGCCATAAATCCGGCATGGCCTAAAGAAAATAGGCCTGTGAAGCCATTAATAAGATTCATGGATAAGCCAAGAATAATATAAATGCCACATAGGGTAAATATCTTGATCTTATATGAATCCAATGTTATGTTTAAAATCGCAATCATTGCGATTGTCATAATCAATAATAGAATGGTTAGTTGTGTTTTTCTATTTTTCATAATTACACCTTCTCCGCTATGTTTTTGCCCATGATACCTGTTGGCTTAACCAATAGAATGACAATCAAAAGCACAAATGCAAAAGCATCCCTATAGCCTGTTAACTCGGGGAAAACAGCAATAAGCATAATCTCTATGAGTCCAAGTATAAACCCACCGATCACAGCACCTCGAATATCACCAATACCACCAATTACGGCTGCAATAAAGCACTTTAGTCCAGGCATAACACCCATTAAAGGTAATAAACTTGGGTACTTTAAACCCCACATAATACCACCAATTGCAGCCAATGCTGAACCGATTGCAAAGGTGAACGTAATAATAAAATTAACATCAATCCCCATAAGTCTAGCTGCTTCGTAATCTTTGGAAACCGCTCTCATCGCCATGCCTGTTTTTGTTTTATTAACAATAAACATAAGTATAGCCAAAGCAACCATTGTAATAATGGGTGTGATAAATGTGATACTCACAACAGATACGTTGCCAATATGAATGATTCTATTAAATAAATCAGGTACCGGAAGGGATTTTGGCCGTCCACCAAAAACCACAATAGCCAAATTCTCAATCAAGAATGATGCACCAATAGCTGAAATCATAATGGACATTCTCGGCGAGTTCCTAAGGGGCTTGTATGCAGCCTTTTCAACCAGTACACCAAAGGCAATGGTTAGGATTATGGCTATTATAAAAGCCGCACCCCAAGGCAGCATAAAGCTTGTCATCATATAAAAAGCCATATAAGTACCGAACATGAAGATGTCTCCATGGGCAAAATTAATCAATCTAAGTATACCGTATACCATTGTGTAACCGATTGCCAAAAGTGCATAAAGACTTCCAAGGGAAATTGCGTTGGCCAATTGTTGTAAAAATAGTTCTAAATCCATAGAGCTTCTCCCTTAATTTGATTTGATAGATTAAACAACCTATATTCATAGGCACATCTAGTCTAATACTTTAATTTATTAAAAATCAATGCATAGGGAAACACCCCATGCATTGATTTGGATTATTATTTTATTGGTTCTACTGTTGTCATGTATTTAAACAAACCATCTTCAACCATTTTGATAACCGCACTCTTAACTGCATCACCATTCTCATCAAGGGTAATCATACCTGCAGCGCCTTCAAAATCTGTTGTTGTTGCTAATGCTTTTTGTATCTCTACAGGATCTGTTGACCCAGATTTCTTAATAGCATCTAGGATAACTAAGTATGCATCATAACCAAGTGCCGTAACTGATGCCGGCTCTTTATCATACTTTGCTCTATAGGCATCTAAGAATGTTTCTGACTCTTTTGTTATTGGAACATCACTTGTAAAGAATGTAGAAAAAGCAGCGCCTTCAACAGCATCCCCACCGATTTCTAAGAACTCAGGTGCTTCCCAAGTATCCCCTCCAATAAAAGGTGTTGTAATACCCAGTTCTCTAGCTTGTTTAATTAACAAAGCAGATTCTGTATAGTTACCAGGTGCAAATATGACATCCGGATTCAGTTGTTTGATGTTACTGAGTTGTGCCGAGAAATCTTGATCTCCAGTACTATAGTTTGCAGTTCCGATGATGGCATCTGCATCACCTGTTAATTCAATAAATGCATCATTGAAGTACTTTACAAGTCCTACAGAATAGTCACTTGAAATCTCTTGAATGATGGCTGCTTTTTTCGCGCCTAAGGTTTCAAAAGCATACTTCGCCATAACAGTACCTTGGAAAGAATCAATAAAACATACACGTTGATAGTACTCATTTCCGATGGTTACCAATGGGTTGGTAGCCGATGCTGCAACTGTAGGGATTTGTTTTTCAAGAACGATTGGTCCAGCCGCCATAGATAAGGATGATCCCCAGCTACCGATGATTGCATTAACTTTTTCCTTATCAATCAACATCACCGCTGCGTTAGCCGCTTCAACCTTGTCTGACTTGTTGTCCGCTACAACCAATTCTATCTTCATACCGTTAACTTCCGGATAGAGTTCATTGGCCAAACGAATACCTTCAACTTCCATTTCTCCACCGGCAGCATTGGCACCGGTCATTGGCTCAAATACACCAATCTTGATGACTTCTACCGCACCACCTTCTGAGGTTGTGTCTCCCCCTTCTTCCGTAGGACCGGAACAAGCGACACTCAATAACATGATACCTAACATAAGCATTGATATTACTTTTTTCATTTTCTTTCCTCCTGAATCATTTGTTTTGTTGTAATTCATCCCTCTATCTAAAAATCTTTTGCAACTGAAGGTTGACACCTCCAAAGTCCACAAAAAAAGTGCCTTCCGGCTAAATACTAAGCTTCATTATAGGCCTTTCAATAACATACGAAAACACTTTTTTCATCTAACTTAATAAGTATAATGATACCGTATTCATTTGTCAAGAGGTGTTTCTAACCCTGTGTCAGCATACACAGCTCTTCTGCCTATCTCTCTTTCATTAACTGGGTCCGGTCTATCCCATGGCCAACCGCCAAATCGAGTTTTTTGATAGTCCCTATAAGCTTCTTGAATCTCTTTCTCACTGTTCATAACAAAGGGGCCGTATTGTACGACAGGCTCCCCAATTGGTTCTCCTTGCAAAAGCAATAGATAGGATTCACCTTCACCATTTTTGATGGCTATATCAACATTCTCGATCTGTAAACATTGACCGGATTGAATAGATTCGCCATTAACCAGGATACTCTCACCTTGATAATAATAGAGGTTACGAATCATGGTGTCCGATTTTCGAGGTAAATTGAGGGTGAAGCCTGGCGCCATCTTGATCAACAGAATATCAACATGATGACTCGGATCTGCTGCCCATGAATTCGGTGCCGGTTCAAGGGCTCTGTGGCCGTCAAATTCGCCTGCAATAATGGTCACCTCGCTCATAGAGCTTCCCTCTCCGAAGGTAAGCTTAGGAATCTTTTCATGCCATAGCATTTTATAATGGGGTTTTACGAATTTATCTTTCCTAGGAAGATTCAACCATATCTGGAAAAGATGCAATGTATTGTCTTTTTCATCTTGAACCAGAGGAAACATTTCGGCATGTTGCATACCACTTCCGGCCGTCATCCATTGAACATCACCACCACCATATCTACCGGAAGCTCCTGACGAATCATGATGGTCTACGTAACCCTCAATCACAATTGTCACGGTTTCAAAACCTCTATGTGGATGTTCAGGAAAGCCCGGCACTTGGTGCCCATGATACATTTTCCAGTCATTTTCTGAGTCAAAGTCTTGTCCAAGCCGTCTGCCTTCAAGTGATGCTGCCGGTCCTTGATGGCTATTACCTTTTGGATATAGATCCAAATGATGGACACAAAATAAAAAAGGATCTTGTGTTGGCCATTGAAATTCTAAAGGTTGTTTATTCATGATTGGGTTCATCCTACTACCTCCTTGGTAACGTCGTAGTTACATTATATCAAATTTGGGGTGCATTTTTACGTCAAGGAACGTATTTTTATAACTTTTCCTATAAAAATAATGTGGATTTATAAGTGAGAATGTTGAGTTATTTATATAATTACTACTTCATTTTTACATACTAGATCAATTGGTCTATTTTTGCAGACATCTATATGTAATATTATATATAAGATTTCATTTAGGGGGAGATAAAAATGAATAAAAAACAAGTCACCTATAATGTAGGTGAAGTCATAAAAATAAACAGAATAAAAAAAGGACTCACGCAACAAGAACTTGCAAATGGAATATGTTCAGCTCAACATATATATAGAATCAAATCTTCTAAAAGATTACCTTCAGCATATTTAATAAATCTTTTATCTATTAAATTGGGGAAGAATTTAATTAAAGACATATATTCTGATAATTGTGAATGGACATTTAAGTAAACAGTATTCATATTTTAGTAATTTCTGTTTTTCACAGTTAATAACTTTTATTGTAACTACTCAGTCGCCTCACACATTTTTTAGAAATTGTGTAAATCGCTGAATTTAAAATTTTTAATCACCATTTTAGGGCTGTGGATATTTTCCATTTTCACCTTAGTGTATTAATGATAAAAATTTCAGATAAAAAGCATCTTAAATATTGCTATTTCAGTGGATAACTCCTTGTATTTACGGCTAAATCCATTCATCTAGCTTACACTTTTTAACGTTATCAACACGTCATTATGACGAATACTCTTTTTTACAAATTCGCCTTTTCCTTTCATATTCATTATAATGTAAGTAATGAAAAACGAGAGAAGGTGAAGCTATGACAAAGGATCAATTACTCAAAGAAAATGCTGAATTAAAGCAACCAATTCAATCCATGAGTGATTCCATTGATTCCATGATAAAGTCAATGGATGTCATGGCTGCATCTTCTGAGAAGCAAACTCAGACCATAGCCGAGTTAGTAAAAACTATTGAAGCACTAAAAGAACAACTAGGTAAGAATTCAAAAAATAGTTCTAAGCCCCCATCTTCTGACTGTCTTGCCAAGCTAAATCCCAAAAGCTTGCATACATCTACTGGCAGAAACCCAGGCAGACAAAAGGGGCATAAAGGCAGCGGATTAACCTTGATGGCCACACCAGATGAAACGATTGTCCATAAACCAATAGTTTGTGCTTGTTATCCTCACGAAGGTGAATGTATAACTCTTTCTTAGAAAACATTGGGTTTATAGTTTGTTTTCAAGTGGGAAAGTTGAGTGAATAGTATTTACACTTTTTCAATTTTCTTTTAATACTTTTCGCGTAACTGTTCAGAACCTCTAGTCAAAGATGAAGTCTGGAGTTCCTGAAATTGCATTTTTGATTGCTTCGTAGGCATTGTAACCTTGCTTGTGAGCAGTGCCAACATATGACATAATTTTCAGATACTCCCGAGCGCCTTGT